>DATEJC010000550.1:0-13999 GCA_035278345.1 Bradyrhizobium sp.
GCCTGAACTTACAGCGGCTTGATATAGACCTTGCGGAACTTGATCACGCCCGAGCCGTATTGAAGCGCGAACGGGCCGCTGGCGTGTTTTGAATCCTGCACGTCGACGGTCTTCTGTCCGTTCAGGACGACGGTGAGATGCGAACCTTTCGCCGTTATCTCGTAGGAGTTCCACTTGCCGCCTGCCTTCGGCATGGGGTCGACCTTGGCGACATCGACGATGGCGCCGGTGCCGTAGGTCGGATCGGGTCGCTTGTCGAAGATATTCACTTCGTAACAGATCTTGGCGTCGATCTTGTCGCGGCCGTCGCAGCGGATGAAGATGCCGCTATTGGCGGCGTCGTCCGCCCAGAACTCGGCCTGGATCATGAAGTCCTTGTACGTCCCCTTCGAGACCAGATAGGAGGGATCCTTGCCGTCGAGCTTGTCGGCCATCAACGCGCCATCCTTCAGCTCCCAGTTGGCCTTGCCGACTTCGGTCCAGTCGGCGGCCTTGTAGTTGCCGTCGATCAGCTTGACCCAGCCATCGCCCTGGCCGGAGGCCGCGGTCGAGAATTGCAACGCGGCGGCGCCGATCAGAAGCCCGGCGGAAAGTGTCGGCAGATATTTCATGTGGTGGGCCTCCCTTTGATTTTTGGTTGGCGCGCAACCTATCATCGCTGCGGGCGGCGTAAACGCGTTTTTCATGCTGCAGTTGCGTTGTGCTATTGTGTTGCGCCGGTCACGCATGCATGCGCGTCGCTTGTGGTCGCAAAGCATGACCGGCTAGCATTGCCAGCACCGCGAGGCACGACCTGTTCCGTAGCACCAGCGAGGAAACTCCCATGCTGTTCCAGTGCAAAGTGTGCAGCCCCGCGACCGATCACGGCAGCGCGCCCGCGCGCGCCGGAAAGGCAAAGCCGTGGCGCACCATCGATATCCATTGCCACTGCATGGTGCCCGAGGCCAATGCAATGGTGCTGAAGGCGACGGGCATTTCAGGCGGCGGCGAGACGCCGAACGCCAACGCCCATGTCAACGCGCTGACCAAGAGCATCCAGCCGCAGCGCGGCAAGATCGATCTTCCAAAGCTGACCGATCTGCCGACGCGCCTCGCCGAGATGGACCGGCTCGGCATCGATATGCAGGTGATCTCGCCCTATCCCGGTCACTTCGTCTACGCAGCCCCGCCGGAAGTTGCGCGCGACAGCTGCCGCCTCGTCAACAATCACATCGCCGAAATGGTCGCTCATCATCCTGACAGGCTGATGGGCATGGGCACAGTGCCGCTGCAGGATCCCGGCATGGCCGTCGCCGAGCTCGATCGCACGGTAAAGGAGCTCGGCTTTCGCGGGGTCGAGCTGTGCACCAATGTGCGCGGCGTCGATCTCACCCGCGCAGGCCTCGAGAATTTCTTCGCGCGCGTCGAGGAGCTTGGACTGCTCATCTTCCTCCATCCATTCGGCACCAGCCTGGTCGGCCGCATGGAGGATCATTACTTTCCGAACACGATCGGCCATCCCCTGGATTCGGCGCTCTGCGTCGGGCAATTGATTTTTGACGGCTATCTCGAGCGCTTTCCCAAGCTGAAAATCTGCATTGCCCATGGCGGCGGCTATCTGCCCGCCTATTGGGGCCGCTTCGACCACGCCTTCGCGCACCGCGAGGATTGCCGCGTCAATATCAAGAAACCGCCGTCGGAATACCTGAAGAAACTCTATTTCGACACCGTCGTGTTCGACGAGCGCGAGCTGAAACATCTGATCGAGATCTGGGGCGCCGACCACATCATGCTCGGCACCGACTATCCCTTCGATATGGCCGAGCCCGACCCTGTCGAATTTCTCGGCAGGGTGAAGGGCGTCAGCAAGGAAGAGATGGCGCTGGTCGCAGGCGGCAATGCCGAACGCCTGCTCGGCCTTAAGGCATCTGCCCAGGCTTGAGGCACGGCTACCCATAGGCGCCGGATGTGTGTCCCGCTATGATCGGAGCCGGCAGGAGAGTCTTGATGCATCCGGCGGCAAAGCTGCAATTCGAGCGCGTCGCCGACGAATACGCCAAATGGCGCGCGATCGCCGAGGCGGAACGGCCTCCCGCGCCTGCATGGTGGTGGGGACCCGCGCTCGACGTCAGGGAAGTTGCGGCGGCATTGACACCGTCATCGTGCCGGCGGCTGGGCCTGCCCGGTGACGCTTCCTATGCAGATGCAGCAGAAATACTGCTGGGCTCGCTGGCCGGGCAGGCCACGGTGCCCTGGCCCTATGATTTCTCGCGCAAGGTGATCTCCACCGATTCCGACGTGCGCGACCTGCAGCCGCAACCGTCAGACGACAGTGCGTTTCAGCCCTGACAGGGCAGAATCGGTATCGTCGGCCGGCTGGAGCGGCGGCGCCACCAGTTCGGCAGACGCGCGCAGGAGGTCGGCGAGTTCGCGTGCCGGCACGGGCTTGCTGACAATGAAACCCTGCATCTCGTCGCAACCATGCTCGCGCAGGAAGGTCTGCTGCTCGACGGTTTCGACGCCCTCGGCCACGACGGTCATGCCGAGCGCCTTGCCCATGCTGATGATCGCCTGGGCGATCGCCTGATCTTCGGGGTCCTCGGCGAGGTCACGGACAAAGGACCGGTCGATCTTGATGGTGTCGATCGGGAACTGCTTCATCAGCGACATCGAGGAATGGCCAGTGCCGAAATCGTCGATCGCGATACGGATGCCGCGGCTCTGGATCGCGTCGAGCACGCGAATGGCGCGTGTCACGTTGCGCATCACCATGCTCTCGGTGACTTCGAGCTGCAGCAGCACCGGCGACATGCCGCTCGCCACCAGCGCCTCGTCGACGTCCTGCAGCAGATGCGGGTCGGCGAACTGGCGCGGCGACAGGTTCACCGCCATCGACACCGGCCGCAGGCCGCAGCGCTGCCAGGCCATGTTCTGTGCGCAGGCTTCCTTCAGCACCCAGCGCCCGATCGGCACGATCAGGCCGGTCTCCTCCGCCAGCGGAATGAACTGCATCGGCGACACCATGCCGAAATCCGGATGTTCCCAGCGCAGCAGCGCCTCGACGCCGGTGATCTCGCCGGCGCGCATTTCGACCTTCGGCTGGTAATGCAGCGAGAACTGGTCGCGCTCCAGCGCGCGGCGCAGCGCCGTCTCCAGCGTCAGACGCTCGATCGACTGCACCTTGACGTCGCTGTTGAAGAAACGAAAGCCGTTCTTGCCGTCCTCCTTGGCCAGATACATCGCCATGTCGGCGTTCTTGGTCAGAGTCTGCGCATCGACGCCGTCGGACGGATAGAGCGCAATGCCGATCGAGGCCGTGGTATGGCACTCGTGGCCGCTCAGCTGCAGCGGCTGGCTGAGAGCGGAAAGAAGCTCGCCGGCAACCCGTTCGATATGGCTGCGATCGCCGGTCTCCTCCAGGATGACGACGAATTCGTCGCCGCCGAGCCGGGCCACGACATCGCTGGCGCGCAGCGTGCCGCGCAGGCGATGGGATACCTCCACCAGCAGCATGTCGCCCGCCTCGTGACCGAGCGAATCATTGATGACCTTGAAGCGATCGAGGTCGATGAACAGCAAGGAGAATTTCCGGGCGTAGCGCTGCGCGGTCTCGATGGAGTGGCGCAGCAGGCCGTTGAACATCTCGCGGTTGGGCAGGCCGGTCAGGCTGTCATGCGATGCGAGATATTCGATGCGCTCGTCCGCTTTCCTCTTCTCGTCGGCCCGGCTGAAATTTTCCAGTGCAAAGGAGATGTTGGCGGTGAGGCGCTCCAGCAGCTCGACGAATTCGGGCGTGAAGGTATCCTTATCGATGGAGACAAACAGCATTACACCGACAACTTCACCCCCGTTGAACAGGGGAAAGGAAGCGCCGGATTGCGCGCCCTGCAGGCGCGCTGCGGTCTGGAAGATGGGAGCATCGCGCTCAGCCATATAGTCGTTGGCAATGCAGGCCTTGCCGGCGCGGAAGGCTCTACCCGACAGGCCGCGCCCCTCCGGCAATCCCGGATCGGTCGAGATCCGCATCTGCCACGCCTTGTCGGAGGTCGGACCTGCGACGGCCACGACCTCGAACCAGTCGCTGCCCGGCCGCGTCAGCGCGATGGAAGTGGAGGTGAACCTGCCGCCTTGCGCGGCGGCTTCGCAAACAAACCGGAACAGTTCCGCGGGCGATTTCGCGCGTACGATCGCTTCGTTGGTATCGCTCAGCGCCGCAAGCATGCGGGCCAGCCGCTCCTTCTGCTCCTCGGTGCGCGCCTTTTCGTCGGCACGGTCGAAGTTCTTCAGCGCAAACGACACGTTGTTGGTCAATCGCTCGAGCAGCTCGACGAATTCCGGCGTGAAAGTATCCTTCTCCGAGGAGACGAACAACATCACGCCGACGACACGGCCATCGACGATCAGCGGAAACGACGCGCCCGATTGCGCGCCATCCTCGCGCGCACGATCATGGAAGGCCTTGGTATTGGCGTTCGCCAGATAGTCGTTCGCAATGCAGGGCTTGCCCGTGCGATAGGCTTCTCCCGAAAGCCCGCGACCTTCCGGATGATCCGGGTTGATTGACATTCTCGCCGTACGCGCGCCCGCAGCCGTGGGGCCGGCCGCGGCCGCGAATTCCATGAAATCGCTGCCCGGCCTGACCAATGCGATCTTGGTCGAGGTGAACTTGCCGCCTTGGGCCGCGGCTTCGCACACCAGCTCGAACAACTCGGCGCGGGAGCTGGCGCGCACCAGCGCCTCGTTGGTCGCGCTCAGCGCCGCGAGCATGCGGGCCAGCCGCTCCTTCTGCTCCTCCGTGCGGGCCTTCTCGTCGGCCTGATCGAAATTGCTCAGCGCGAAGGAGACGTTGTCGGCCAGCCGCTGCAGCAATTCGGCGAATTCCGTCGTAAACGTGTTCGCCTCAGAGGAGATGAACAGCATGACGCCGACCGGCTGCCCCGCAACCATCAACGGAAATGCCGCGCCGGATCGGGCGCCATCGCTGTTGATCACTTGCTGGAAAGCAACGCCGCGCGGGTCGCTGAGAAAATCATTGGAGAGGCTGGCCTTGCGCGAGCGGAACGCGGTGCCGCATACGCCCCGCCCTTCTGCGTACACCTCGCTGATCGAAACCTTCAGCCTGCGTGCGTTGTGCGCGGTCGGACCGGCCGAGGCCACCATCGTGAAATAGTCGCTGTGCGCCTGCGTCAGCAGGATGCTCGCCGAATTGAACCGGCCACCCTTGGCCGCCGCCTCGCAGACGAGTTCATAGAGCTCGGGGCGCGACTTGGCGCGCATGATGGCTTCATTGGTCGCGCTCAACGCCGCATACATCCGGGTGAGGCTTTGCGTTTGCTCGTCCGCCCTTGCCTTTTCCTTGGCGTGCTCGAAATTGTCGAGGCCGAAGGAGACGTTCTCCGCAATGCGTGAGAACAACGCGACGATTTCATCGTCGGTTGCCCAGGAGCGGCCGACGAAGAACATGAGCACACCGATGCTCTTTTCGCCCTTGATCAGGGGAACGGCGACGCAGGCCATGACGCCGCTTTCCTGCCGTGCTTCTGCCCAGACGCCGCTGTTGGCGGCGATGTCGGCATTAACGGCAGACTTCTGGTTCCGGAAGGCTTCGCCCGCCACGCCGCGGCCATAGGGATTGTCGGGATCGGTGGAGAATTTGGTGCGGGTGATGAGGTCGATGGCCTCGCCCGTTCCGGCCACCGGCTTCAGCCAGTGTGAGCCCGGTTCGGCCAGCAAGGCCACCGTGGCAAAGGACTTGCCGCTATGCACGGCGGCATCGCAGACGCGCTGATAGAGCTCGAGCTCGGTCTTGGCACGGAGAATTGCCTCGTTGGTCGCGCTGATGGCGCCGAACATCCGCGCCAGGCGCCGCATCGCTCGCTCGCCCTGCTTGCGGGAGGCTTCGTGGTCGAAATTATCGAGCGCGAAGGAGATGTTTTTCGACATGCGCTCCAGCAGCGAGACGATCTCCTCGCTGAGCGAGCCGGCCTCGCGCCTGGTGACCAGGAGCACGCCGACGCACTTGCCGTTGCAGGTCAGCGGCATCGCCGCCGCGGCGCCGATATGGCTGTCGGCCACACCCTGGCGCCAGGCAAGCGAGCGCGCATCGTTCAGATAGTCGTTGCTGACGCAAACCTTGCCGTCGCGAAAAGCCTGTCCGCCAACACCCGAGCCTTCCGGCGCATTTGGGTCGACCGAGATCTGGATGCTGCGCAAGCGCGCCGCGTCTTCGCCCAGGCCGGCGGCAAAGCGCAACAGGTTGGTGCCTGCCTCGTGCAGGAAGATGGTCGCGGCCAAAAAGCCTCCGCACGAGAAGGCCGCTTCACAGACCTTCGCGTAGAGCTCTTCCGGCGATTTCGCGTACAGGATCGCCTCGTTCGTGGCGTTCAGCGCCGCAAGCGTACGCGCGGTATCCGTCTCCAAAACCCTTCTTTCCCTCAGTCAACACACCGACCCAACCCGGTTTAATGCGTACGAGATGCCTAAATGCACGTTAGGAAAGTTCCGAAGTTGCTGATCAGAGTAAATGCCGGGCGAACGCGGCAGGCGTGAAAACCAATTGGTTACCTTGTTCGGGCGCTGACATGGGGGACCCCCAAGGGTCGTTTTCCCGGCGGTGGGGGTAGCGTTGCACTTACCGCATTGCACCCAAGAATTCACCCAAGGGCGATTGCTAAGGCCGCAGCGCTTTGAGACCATGTCCTTCTGACAACAAGCAAGACCCGCATCCCGTGCGGGCTCCGGCGAGGAAGCGCAATGCCGACCGTCCAGGCCGACCGTCTCACCCGTATCGGCGCGGCGCTCCTGAGGGCTGCCGGCGCGTCCAACGAGGAGGCCGACGCGGTCGCCGTCGGCTGTGTCAACGCCAACCTTGCCGGCCATGACTCGCACGGGGTGATCGCGATCCCGACCTATATCGACCGGGTCAAAGCCGGGCACATCGTGCCGGGCGCGAAATGGACCATCGTGCAGGAATCGCCGACCACGACCGTGATCGACGGCCATTGGGGTTTTGGCTTCCACGTCAACAGCAAGGCGATGGAGCTGACCATCGCCAAGGCGAAGACCGCCAATGTCGCCGCCTGCACCGTGTTCCGTCAGAGCCATGTCGGCCGCCTCGCCGCCTATCCCCTGATGGCGATGCGCGAGGGCATGATCGGGATTGCGACCGCCGATTCCGGTCGCTCGCCAAAGCACGTCGCGCCGTTCGGCGGGCGCGAGGCGCGGCTCGGCACCAATCCGATCTCGATCGCGGTGCCCTCCGATCTCGAAGCCCCGTTCTACCTCGACATGGCGACCTCGGCGGTCGCCGCCGGCAAGATCCAGCTCGCGGTCGCCCGCGGGGAGCAGATCCCGATGGGCTGGATCATCGACGCCGACGGGCGCCACACCACCGATCCCAGAGAGTACCGCAAGGGCGGCGCGCTGCTGCCGCTCGGAGGCACCGAAGGCTACAAGGGCAGCGGCCTTGCCGCGATGGTGGAGGTGCTGTGCGGCCTCTTGACGGGCCTCGGCTTCGGCGTCGAGCCGAGCGGCCGGCACAATGATGGCGTGTTCATGGCGGTGTTCAACGTCGCCGCGTTCCGCCCACTGCAAGACTTCAAGAAAGAGGTCGCCGAGTTCGCGCGCTATCTGAAATCGACGCCGCCGTCGGAAGGCTCGAAGGGCGTGTTCTATCCCGGCGAAGTCGAATATCTGCGCGAACAGCTGCGCAAGCGTGACGGCATCGAGATCGAGGACGCCACTTGGGAAAAGCTGCGCGCGCTCGCGGGCCAGTATGGGATAGCCGGCGAACTCGGACTTGCCTGAGAAGGAGAGCAGCATGACACGGCAAATGGCGCTGGTTGGCTTTCTGCAGGCGCAGAACTGCACCAACCTGCCGAGTTCATGGCGGCATCCGGAATCGCGCGACGATTCGATGTCGTCGGACTATTACCAGGAAATCGGGCGCATCCTCGAAGCCGGCAAATTCCACATGGCCTTCTTCGACGACCGTCTTGCCATGCCTGATCGTTACGGCAACGATCATGCTCACACGGTGGAATACGGCATCCGCTGCGTGAAGATGGACCCGCTGGTCGTGCTGACTTGCATGGGCATGGCCACTGAAAAGCTTGGGCTCGGCGCTACCGCTTCGACCACCTATTTCGAGCCATTTGACGTCGCGCGGCGCTTCCAGACCCTCGACCTCATGACCGGCGGACGCGCGGCATGGAACGTCGTCACCTCGCTCAACGACGGCGAGGCGCTCAACATGGGCAAGGACTCCCATCTCGAGCACGACTTCCGCTACGACCGCGCCGACGAGTTCATGGAAGTCGTGCTCGGCCATTGGGACGCCTGGGAAGACGGCGCTGTTGTCATGGACAAGGCGAGCGGACGCTTTGCCGATCCCTCCAAGGTGAAGCGACTCGACCACAAGGGACAGTTCTTCAAATCGCGTGGGCCGTTCACCGTGCCGCGCTCGCCGCAGGGTCATCCCGTGGTCATCCAGGCCGGCGCGTCCGGACGCGGCCAGCGCTTTGCCGGACGTTGGGGCGAGGTGATCTTCACCGCCGCACGCAACCTCGCGGGCGCCAAGGAAGGCTATGCTGCTGTCAAGAGCGAGGCCGCCAAGGCCGGCCGCGATCCCGAGCAGATGTTCCTGTGCAATCTCACCACGCCGGTCTGCGGCGCGACCAAGGCCGAGGCCGAAGACAAGATGGCGCTGATAAACAAGCTCCCGCTGCAGATCGACGCGCTGTCGCTGCTGGCGGAAGCGCTGAACTACGACTTCGCCTCGAAAGGTCTCGACGAGCCCTTAACCACCGACGAGCTGAAGAGCATGCAGGGCATCCTGGGCATCCGCGACGGCGTGCTGAAGGCGTCGGGCAAGAGCAATCCGAGCGCTCGCGACTTCGTCACCTTCTCCGGCCGCGGACAGGTGCACGATGCAATCGTCGGCGGGCCGAAGGAGATCGGCGACATCCTGGAGCAAATGTTCGTCGAGCGCGGCAGCGACGGCTTTGTCATAGCAGCCACCATCGTGCCGGGCTCCTACGCCGATTTCGTCAGGCACGTTGTGCCGGAATTGCAGCGCCGCGGCCTGTTCCACAGGGATTATACCGGCAAGACGTTGCGGGAAAATCTGGGCCTGAAGCGCCCGGCGGCGGGCGCGTGGAAGAGCCAGCCGCAGGCCGCTGCCGAGTAGGGAAACAGACCATGCGCTGGCTAAAATTCACCGCCGACGGCACGACCTCCTGGGGCATTGTCGAAGGCACCACGGTCGTGGCGATCAGCGGCGATCCCTTCGGCGCGTGGCAGCATACGCGCCAGACCTATCCGCTGAAGGACATCAAGATCGAGCTGCCGCTGATCCCGCGCACCTTTTATTGCGTCGGGCTGAACTACCTGAAGCACCTCAAGGAAGCCGCCGACAAGGCGGGCACGGTGCCCAACATACCTGATCGTCCCGAAATCGGCTATCGCGCCCAAAATGCGCTGATCGCGCATGACGAGAACGTGGTGATCCCGTCCTTTGCCACCGACAAGATCCACTACGAGGGCGAGCTCGTCGTCGTGATCGGCAAGCAGGCAAAGCACCTGACCGAAGCCAACGCGATGTCCTGCGTGTTCGGCTACACCATCGGCAATGACGTCTCCGAACGCACCTGGCAGAAGGCCGACCGCGGCCTGTGGCGCTCCAAAAACGCCGACACCTTCAAGCCGATGGGGCCCTGGATCGAGACCGACGTTAATCTCGACAAGATGGAGACCGCGATCCGCGTCAACGGCAAGGAGACCGGCCGCTTCCGCACCAACGACATGATCTTCGGCATCGCGCCGTTTCTGGTCGAGCTGACGAAATACTTCACGCTGTGGCCGGGCGACGTGATCTGGATGGGCACTGACGGCGCCTCGCCCGACCTCAGGCATGGCGACGTGGTCGAGATCGACATCACCGGCATCGGCACGTTGCGCAATCGCTTCGTGCGGGAAGGGCAGTGATCCCCGGCGCGCGCGCCGTCCCTCATTCCCGGAATGGGGACAGGCGTTGACCGCTACTCCGCCTTGATGCCGGTGTCCTGGATCAGCTTGCGCCAACGCTCTTCCTCGCCGCGGAAGTAGCGCGCGAAGTCCTCCGGCGGCGCCGGGGCCATAATCAACCCCTCGTTGGCGGCGATCTTCCTGAAGGCTTCCGACACGAAGGCCTTGCCGGCCGCACGATTCAGCCGCCCGACCACGTCGGGCGGCGTCTTGCTCGGGGCGAACAGGCCGTACCAGTTTTCCAGCACATAGCCGGGGACGCCGGCTTCCGCCACCGTCGGCAATTGCGGAAAGGCCGGCGAGCGCTCCGCCGAGGTCACCGCCAGCGCACGCAATTGCCCGCCTTCGATCAGCGCCGCCGCGCTCGATACGGTCGTGAACATCACCTGGATCTGCCCGCCGAGCAGGTCGGTGATAGCGGGCGCCGATCCCTTGTAAGGCACCGCCGTCATGTTGACTCCCGCGAGACTCTTGAACAGCTCGCCGCCGAGGTGCGCCGAGCTGCCGGTGCCGTAGGTACCGAACGACAATTTGCCCGGCTCGGCCTTGGCCGCCGCGATCAGATCGGCGATCGATTTCAGCGGCGATTTCGGATTGACCACCACGATGTTGAAGGCGCGCGCCACCAGCGCGACGGGGGCGAGGTCGCGATGCACGTCGTAGGGCAGTTTCGCGACCAGACTCGAATTGACCGCGCTCGCAAACGTCCCCATCAGCAAGGTGTGGCCGTCGGGCTCGCTTGTCACCACCGCCTGCGTGCCGACAATGGTGCCGGCGCCCGCCTTGTTCTCGACCATGACGTTGCCGCCGAGATCCTTTGCCATCTCCTGCGCCAGTACCCGCGCGATCGCATCGGTGCCGCCGCCCGGCGCCTGCGGCACGACGATCTTGATGATGCGCTCGGGGAAAGCGGCGTAGGCTGACTGTCCCCCTGCTGCTACGATCAAGAGACCTGACACAAGCGCGAAACACCAGGCGATGACACAAATCCGTGAGCGCATGTCCGATCGTTCCGCCCGTTTCTATTTTTCGGGCAAGACCTTATTGCATCGACAGGCCGCGATCCAGACAGCTGCTTGCATCCGTGTCACGCGTCCCACGCGTCTTGCAAACGGCAGGAGACCCCGGGAATATGCCCGCAAAGCAAGAGGAGAAGCTCCATGAAGCCCCGGATGAATTTCTACAAGGCCGCGCCCGACACCATCAAGGCGCTGGTTGCGGTGGAAGACCAGATCAAGGCTTCCGGCCTCGAGCCACTGCTGATCGAGCTGGTCAAGACCCGCGCTTCGCAGATCAATGGCTGCGCCTACTGCATCGACATGCATACTGCGGATGCCCGCAAGCACGGCGAAACCGAACAGCGGCTCTACCTGCTCAACGCCTGGCGCGAGTCTCCGCTCTACAGCGACCGCGAGCGCGCGGCGCTGGCCTGGACCGAGGCGCTGACGCTGATCGCTGAAACGCATGCGCCCGACGAGGACTATGAGGCCATGCGTGCCCAATTCTCGGAAACCGAGGCCGTCAACCTCACCATGCTGATCGGCGCCATCAATGCGTGGAATCGCGTGGCGATCGGCTTCCGCGCCATCCATCCGGTGAAGGCGAAGGCGGCGGTGGCCTAGACCGCGGTCGCCTCTTTAAACCGCTGTCGCTTTGGCGAAGTCGACATAGATCTCACGCAGCCGGTCCGTCATCGGGCCGGGCTTGCCGTTGCCGACTTTCTTGCCGTCGATCGAGACGACGGCCTGCACGAACACGGTGGCGCTGGTGATGAAGGCTTCCTTGGCCGCCAGCGCTTCCGCCACCGAGAAGGCGCGTTCCTCGACGCGAAGCTGGCGTTCTTCGGCGAGCTTCACCACGGCCTTGCGGGTGCAGCCGGGCAGGATTTCGCTGCCGTTCTGCCGTGTCACGATCACGTCGTCCTGGGTGAGGATGAAGCAGGACGACGAGCCGCCCTCGGTCACCTTGCCATCCTCGATCATCCAGGCCTCGCCCGCATTGGCTTCCGCCGCCGCCTGCTTGGCCAGGACCTGTGCGAGCAACGCCACGCTCTTGATGTCGCGCCGTGCCCAGCGGATGTCGGGCACCGTGATGACGCCGATGCCGGTCTTCGCCGACGGCGCGTTGATGATATCCTTCACCGAAGTGAACATGATCAGCGTCGGCTTGACGTCAGCCTTCGGGAAAGCGAAGTCGCGCCCGCTATCGGCGCCGCGCGTCACTTCCAGATAGACCATGCCGTTGACGAGGTTGTTGCGCTTGATCAACTCCTTCTGGATCTCCTGGATGCGCTCGACGCTCTCCGGCAGCGCCAGCGCGATCTCGCCGACCGAGCGCTCCAGCCGCGCCAGATGCGAGGCGTTGTCGATCAGCTTGCCGTCAAGCACGGCCGCAACCTCGTAGATGCCGTCGGCAAACAGGAAGCCGCGGTCGAGGATCGAGACCTTGGCCTCCGAGAGCGGCACAAAGGCGCCATTGACGTAAGCGATCGGTTGCAAGTGCAGTCTCCTGTCGCGAAGTAGGGTTTACGAAACAATATAGCCCAATCGTTAAGCCTTGTTCCACCTTGCCGGCAAGGCCAGGCGTCAATTGCACCGATTGCACTCGCGGTGATGGCGCGCCTCAGTGCTGCAGGATCTTCGACAGGAATTTCTGCGCGCGGTCGCTGCGCGGCTTGCCGAAGAAGTCGTCCTTCAGCGCATCCTCGACGATCTCGCCGCGATCCATGAAGATGACGCGGTGGGCGACCTTGCTGGCAAAGCCCATCTCGTGGGTCACCACCATCATGGTCATGCCCTCGCGAGCGAGATCGACCATGACGTCCAGCACCTCGCTGATCATCTCGGGATCGAGCGCCGAGGTCGGCTCGTCGAACAGCATCGCGATCGGGTCCATGGCAAGTGCCCGCGCGATCGCGACACGCTGCTGCTGGCCGCCGGAGAGCTCTGCGGGATATTTGTTGGCGTGCTCCGTCAAGCCGACGCGTTCCAGCAGCTTCGTGCCCTTGGCGAGCGCCTCGTCATGCGGCCGGCCCAGCACCTTCTCCTGCGCAAGGCACAGGTTCTCGTTGATCCGCAAATGGGGAAACAGCTCGAAATGCTGGAACACCATGCCTACGCGCGAGCGCAACTTTGGCAAATCGGTCTTGGGGTCGTTGACCTTGATGCCGTCGAGGATGATCTCGCCGCCCTGGATCGGCTCGAGCGCGTTGACGCATTTGATCAGGGTGGATTTGCCCGAGCCCGAAGGACCGCACACCACCACCACCTCGCCCTTGGCAACGCTGGTGCTGCAATCCTTCAGGGCCTGAAAGTTCGGCCCGTACCATTTGTCGACGTGACGGAGTTCGATCATTGGCCCTCGCTAGCGGACAATGGCAATGCGCGCCTGCAGGCGCCGGACGGCCCAGGAGGCGACACAGGAAATGGTGAAGTAGACGACAGCCGCAAACAGATACATCTCGACCAGACGCCCGTCGCGCTGCGCGACCTTGCTCGCAGCGCCGAGGAAATCGGTGATCGAGAGCACGTAGACCAGCGAGGTGTCCTGGAACAGCACGATGGTTTGCGTCAGCAGCACCGGCAGCATGTTGCGGAACGCCTGCGGCAGCACGATGTAGCGCATGGTCTGGCTGTAGGTCATGCCGAGCGCATTGGCGGCGGCCGGCTGTCCGCGCGAGATCGACTGGATGCCGGCGCGCATGATCTCGGAGAAATACGCCGCCTCGAACATGATGAAGGTGATCAGCGAGGATGAGAACGCGCCGACCTTGATCGGGCGCGATGCGCCGGTCAGCCACTGCCCGATATAGGGCACGAGGAAGTAGAACCAGAAGATCACCAGCACCAGCGGCAGCGAGCGCATGAAGTCGACATAGAGCCCGGCGACGCGGCCGAGCAGCCTGTAGCCGGACAGCCGCATCAGCGCGATCAACGTGCCGAAGATCAGGCCGCCGAGCGCCGACAGCGCGGTGAGAGTCAGCGTGAACGTCATGCCC
>DATEJC010000551.1:0-2633 GCA_035278345.1 Bradyrhizobium sp.
CGCTCCTCCATCGCGAACAAATCGGCCGCTTCCGCCTTGCCGGATGTGCGCGATTGCCGCTCGACCTGCAGGTTGAGCGCGTGGAAGGCAGCGACAATGTCCGCCTCCCAGTCGTCGTCGCCGTTGCGCATCGAGCGGCGCAGAGCCTCGCTTTCGATCAGGATGCGCATTTCGGTCGCGTCCTCGATCTCGGCGCGCGACAGCGGCGCAACCGAGAAGCCGCGCAGCGCGGTCGACAGCACGAGGCGCTCCGATTGCAGCCGCATCAGCGCTTCCCGAAGCGGCGAGAAGCTGAGGCCATAGCGCTGGCGCAGCGCTTCAAGCCGCAGCGGCTCGCCCGCCTTGAAGGTGCCGACAACGATGTCGGCGCGCAGACGCTGATAGGCCGCCTCGCCCAGCGTTGCGGGTTCACTCGGGCTCTCGCTGGCCGTCCGGCGCTCGCTTGCCGCGGCCGCCTGATCCCGCGCCTTGCGGCTCGCTTTTCGATGAGATACCATATTTTCGAAAATTATGCCTTGCGTCCAAAAACGAATTGATTTTATATGATCCTATATCCGGGGAGAGCCAGATGGCAACAGGACGCCGCGAAAACCATCGGGAAAACGTCGCCGGCCGCGCCAATGTCGAGGACACGCCGGAGCTGCTTGCCTATTACGACGAGCTCGAAGGCCTCGATGCCGGCGCGCTCTGGACCGTCGCCAACAAGATCGAGCCGTGGCAGCCGAAATCGTCGTCGGTCCCCGTGCTGTGGCGCTACGAGGACCTGCGCCAGCATGTCCTGCGCTCGGTCGAACTGGTGTCGCCGGAAAAGGCCGGCCGCCGCGTCATCTACTTGAACAATCCCGGACGCCGCGAACACGCCGCCGCCGTCGGCTGGCTCTATTCTGGCCTGCAGGTGATGCATCCCGGCGAAGTCGCCTCCGCGCACGCTCACTCGGCCTCGGCGTTGCGCTTCATCATGGAAGGCGAGGGCGCCTACACCATCGTCGATGGTCACAAGCTCACGTTAGGGGCCAACGATTTCGTGCTGACGCCGAACGGCACCTGGCATGAGCATGGCGTTTCCAGCGACGGCACGCCCTGCATCTGGCAGGACGGCCTCGACATTCCCCTGGTGAACTGCCTCGAAGCCAATTTCTACGCCGTGCATCCGAAGATGCAGCAGGACGTCGGCCATCCCGTCGACGACATGTCCCATGCCTGGGGCGCGCCCGGCCTGCAGCCTGCCGGCGCCGAATGGAGCAAGGGATACTCGCCGCTGCTGAAATACGAATGGGGCCCGACCTACGAAGCACTGCAGCGCTATGCCAAGGCATCGGCCGGCTCACCCTATGACGGCCTGCTCATGAACTATGTGAACCCGGTGACGGGCGGGCCGGTCATGCAGACCATCGGCGCGTCCATGCAGATGCTGCGGCCGGGCGAGGCGACGCGCGCGCATCGCCACACCGGCAGCTTCATCTATCAGGTCGCCAAGGGCAGCGGTCATTCCATCATCGACGGCAAGCGCTTTGACTGGAAGGAGCGCGACATCTTCTGCGTGCCGTCCTGGGCCTGGCATGAGCATGCCAATGCATCGGCCAGCGACGACGCCTGCCTGTTCGCCTTCAACGACCTGCCGGTCATGCATTCCCTCGGCCTCTACCGCGAGGAGGCCTTTGGCGACAACGAGGGGCGCCAGCCGCTCGCATCACGAGCATGATCCCGACAAGTGTGAACCGGTTCTCGGAAAAGATCATGCTCAAACAAGAGGACAGAAGCATGATGACGAACGTCATCATGCTTTAGGAAAAGACATGCGTCTCGTTACCTACCGCGGCTCCATCGAGGCCGCCGCGCGCCTCGGCGCTGTCGTCGATGATCTCGTTGTCGACGTCGAGAAGATCGGTGGGCATGCCGGCGTCTTGCTGCCCGCGTCGATGCTCGCCTTTATCGATCTCGGCCCGCCTGCCTTGTCTGCCCTTAAGAAGATCCTTGGCGACAGCAACGGTCATTGGCCGGTTGGGACGGCGCTCCCGCTTGCCAATGTCAAGCTGCTCGCGCCGATTCCGCGCCCGCGAAAGAATATCTTCGGCATCGGTCTCAACTATGTCGAGCACGTCGCCGAATCGTCCCGCGAGCTGGACACCGCAAAGGATTTACCCAAGCAGCCGGTGATTTTCTCGAAGCCGCCGACCAGCGTGATCGGGCCGCAGGAGGCGATCGAGCACAACAAGGCGATCACGCAGCAACTCGACTGGGAGGTCGAGCTCGCCGTCGTCATCGGCCGGACCGCGCGGCGCATCCCGGAGGCGGAAGCGCTCAACTACGTCTTCGGCTATAGCGTGATGATCGATGTCAGCGCCCGCGACAATCGCCGCGCCGGCCAGTGGATCTATTCCAAGGGACAGGACACCTACGCCCCGTTCGGTCCCTGCATCGTCACGTCGGATGAAATCGCCGATCCCCACGCCCTCGATCTCTGGCTGACGGTGAATGGCGTCGAGAAGCAGCGCTCCAACACGCGCCACATGCTGTTCAAGGTGCCGCTGCTGATCTCGGACATTTCGGCCGCGATCACGCTCGAGCCGGGCGACATCATCGCCACCGGCACGCCCGACGGCGTCGGCGCTGGACGCAACCCCCAGGAATGG
>DATEJC010000552.1:0-4080 GCA_035278345.1 Bradyrhizobium sp.
TCTCAACAACATCCGCTTGTGGTTATGGGACCCGGCCTTCGCCGGGCGACCCCCATCTTCATCTTGCACTGCGGCAAAAAACTTGCACACTCCCTGATGAGCCGGGCAGCCTCTGGAGTAAGTGAGCCCAATGTCCTCCCAGACCATGCCTTCCGACACCGAAGCGCGCGCCAAACGGGCTGACGAGGCCAAGATTCTTGAAGACCTGGCTCTGGAAGAAGACGCTCGGCTGCGCAACGACATCCGCCTGCTGGGCCGCATTCTCGGCGATACCGTGCGCGACCAGGAGGGCGCCGACGTCTTCGACCTCGTCGAACGCATCCGGCAGACCTCGATCCGGTTCCACCGCGACGAGGACAGCGCCGCGCGGCGGGAACTCGAATCCATCCTCGACGGCATGTCGATCAGCGAGACCGTGCAGATCGTCCGCGCCTACAGCTATTTCTCGCATCTCGCCAACATTGCCGAGGACCACAACAACATCCGCCAGATGCGCTCGCGCACGCCTGCATCGGGCGCGCCGCGGCCGAGCGTGCTGGCGCAGACCCTGGCGCATGCAACCACCGCCGGCATCAGCGCGGCGGCTTTGAGAAAATTCCTCGACGCGGCGCTGGTCAGCCCGGTGCTGACAGCGCATCCGACCGAAGTCCGCCGCAAGAGCACGATGGACCGGGAGATGGAGATCGCCGCGCTGCTCGACCGGCGCGAGCGCGTCCAGCTTACGCCCGAGGAGGCCGAGGCCGCCGACGAGCAACTGCGCCGCGAGGTGCTGACGCTGTGGCAGACCAATCTGATGCGCCGGACCAAGTTGACGGTGCTGGACGAGGTCGGCAACGGCCTGTCCTTCTACGACTACACGTTCCTGCACGAGGTGCCGCGCCTGCATTGCGCGCTCGAAGACCGGCTCAACAAGGAGGACGGCGGCGACGGCGAGTTGGCATCCTTCCTCAGGATGGGAAGCTGGATCGGCGGCGACCGCGACGGCAATCCCTTCGTCACGTCAGACGTGATGCGCGGCACGCTGCGCCTGCAGTCGAGCCGTGTCCTGAACTTCTATCTCGGGGAGCTGCATGTGCTCGGCTCCGAGCTTTCGATCGCCGCGCATCTCGCCGACGTCTCCGAAGAATTGCGCGCGCTCGCCGAGCGTTCGCCGGACACCTCGCCGCATCGCAGCGGCGAGCCCTATCGCCTCGCGGTGTCCGGCATCTTTGCCCGTCTGACGGCGACGGCGGCAAGGCTGCAGGTCGAGACCACACGCAAGGCGGTCGGGCAGGCCGCGCCTTATGACAGCGTGAAGGAGTTCAAGGCCGATCTCGACGTGCTGCATCGTTCGCTGCTGGCCAACAATTCCGCCGTGATCGCGCGCGGCCGGCTGCGCCACCTGCGCCGCGCCGTGGATTGCTTCGGCTTCCATCTCGCCCGGCTCGACATCCGGCAGAATTCCGCGGTGCATGAGCGAACCGTGGCCGAGCTGCTCGATGCCGCGATGCCCGGCATGTCCTACATGGCGCTGGGCGAGGAGGCCCGCGTCGCGTTGCTGGCGAACGAGCTGCGCAGCGCGCGGCCGCTGGTCTCGAGCTTCGTCAAGTACAGCGAGGAGACGCAGAGTGAGCTTGCCATGTTCCGCGCTGCCGCGGAGGCGCACGAGACCTTCGGGCCCGACGCCATTCCCCAATGCATCATCTCGATGTGCACGGGCATGTCTGACATGCTGGAGGTCGCGCTGCTTCTGAAGGAAGTTGGCCTGATTAATCCGTCCGGCCGCAGCGCCATCAACATCGTGCCGCTGTTCGAAACCATCGAGGACCTTCAGGCTTCCAGCGGCATCATGGACCGCATGCTTTCGCTGCACGATTACCGTAAGCTGGTCGACAGCCGCGGTTCGCTGCAGGAGGTCATGCTCGGCTACTCCGACAGCAACAAGGATGGCGGCTTCATCACGTCGGGCTGGGAGCTCTACAAGGCCGAGATCGGTCTCGTCGACGTGTTCGAGCGCCACGGTGTTCGCTTGCGCCTGTTCCACGGCCGCGGCGGCTCGGTCGGCCGCGGCGGCGGGCCGAGCTACGACGCCATCATCGCCCAGCCTGGCGGCGCGGTGAACGGCCAGATCAGGATCACCGAGCAGGGCGAAATCATCTCCAGCAAATATTCCAACGCCGAAGTCGGTCGCAGCAATCTGGAAATCCTCGCGGCGGCCACGCTGGAGGCAAGCCTGCTGCAACCGCAGCAGAGCGCGCCGCGCGCGGAATATCTGAAGGCCATGGACGAACTGTCCGATCTCGCCTTCAAGGCCTATCGCGGCCTGGTCTACGAGACCGAGGGCTTCGCCGATTATTTCTGGTCGTCCACCGTCATCAACGAAATCGCCACGCTCAACATCGGCAGCCGCCCGGCCTCGCGCAAGCAGACCCGTGCGATTGAGGATCTACGCGCCATCCCCTGGGTGTTCTCATGGGCGCAGTGCCGGCTGATGCTTCCGGGCTGGTACGGCTTCGGTTCGGCGGTGGAAAGCTGGATCGCGCAGAATCCGGGGCAGGGCATGGCCTTCCTGCAGGAGCTTTATCGGGAGTGGCCGTTCTTCCGCATGCTCCTGTCCAACATGGACATGGTGCTCGCCAAGAGCTCGATCGCGATCGCCTCGCGCTATGCCGAGCTCGTGCCCGATGCCGACTTGCGCGAAAGGATTTTCGGCCGAATCCGCAGGGAATATCACCTGTCGATTGAGACGCTGCTCGACATCATGGGCCAGCAGCGCCTGTTGCAGGGTAACCCGCTGCTCGAACGCTCCGTCCGCCACCGCTTCCCCTATCTCGACCCGCTCAACCATGTGCAGGTGGAGCTCTTGAAGGAGCATCGCGCGCAAAACCCCGACGAGCAGATCCTGCGCGGCATCCAGATCACGATCAATGGTATTTCGGCGGGACTGCGGAATACGGGTTGAATCTTTCCATTCGTCATTCCGGGGCGCGCCGAAGGCGCGAGCCCGGAACGACGGAACGAAGCTAGACCGGATCCCAGGTAAAAATATCGCCCGAACGCTCGAGCTTGTAGAAGGAGTCTTTGAGCGCGGGCATGCCGTGCTCGGCAATCGTCTGCGGCGTCCAGCCTTCGCCGCTGTGCACCGAGCGCAGTGGGCGGTTCTGGCTGAACAGGAAGATCTCGTTCATGCGGACGCCGAAGATCTGCCCGGTGACATCCTTGGCGAGATCGGAGAGCAGATAGGCGCAGACCGGCGCGATCTTTTCCGGACCCATCTGCTTGATCTTCTCGACCCGGGCCTTCTGCGCTTCGGTCTCGGTCGGGATCGTGCCGATCATGCGGGTCCAGGCGAACGGCGAGACGCAGTTGGAGCGCACGTTGAAGCGGCCCATGTCGAGCGCGATCGATTTCGACAGCCCGACGATGCCGAGCTTGGCGGCGGCGTAATTGGCCTGGCCGAAATTGCCGATCAGGCCCGAGGTCGAGGTGAAGTGTACGAAGGAGCCACTCTCCTGCTCGCGGAAAATCCGCGCGGCGGCGTGGCTGACATAGAACGAGCCCATCAGGTGCACCTTGATGACGGCCTCGAACGCCTCCACGCTCATCTTGTGGAAGATCATGTCGCGCAGGATGCCGGCGTTGTTGACCACGCCGTCGAGTCGGCCGAAATGATCGGTCGCTGTCTTGACGATCTTGCTGGCGGGAATGGCTTCGGCCACCGACTCGAAATTCGGCACCGCGATGCCGCCGCGCTTCTTGATCTCCTGGACCACTTCCTCGGCCGGTGCGGCCGACGAGCCCGCGCCGTCAGCAGAGCCGCCGGGATCGTTGACCACGACCTTGGCGCCCTCGGCAGCGCAAAGCAGCGCGATCTCGCGCCCGATGCCGCGCCCTGCGCCGGTGACGATGATGACCTTGTCTTGCAGCGATTTTGCCATTGGGTTCTCCTGTTCTTGCTTACCTCGCCCCGCTTGCGAGGAGAGGTCGGATTGCATCGCAGATGCGATCCGGGTGAGGGGGACTCTCCGCGAGTCGAATATCTGGGGGCAGCCCCTCACCCCGGCCCTCTCCCCGCAAGAGCGGGGAGAGGGAGAGGAGAGA
>DATEJC010000553.1:0-4329 GCA_035278345.1 Bradyrhizobium sp.
TCTCCACCTGGGAGGTCATCATCGCGATGTTCGCAGCCTCCGTGTACGGCCTCGTGATCGGCTCGCTGCCGGGCCTCTCGGCCACGATGGCGACGGCGCTGCTCGTGCCGGTCACCTTTTACCTCTCGCCGATCGCGGCGATCGCGACGATCATCACGGCCTCGGCGATGGCGATCTTCTCCGGCGACATTCCCGGCGCGCTGCTGCGCATTCCCGGCACGCCGGCCTCGGCCGCCTATGCGGATGAAGCCTATGCGATGACTCGCAAGGGCGAGGCCGAACTGGCGCTCGGCGCCGGCGTGTGGTTCTCCGCCGTCGGCGGCATCGCCGGCACGCTCTCGCTGATGATCCTTGCGCCGCCGCTTGCGGAAATCGCGCTGTCGTTCTCGACCTTCGAATATTTCTGGCTGGCGCTGCTTGGCCTGATGTGCGCGACGCTCGTGGCGCGCTCCTCGCCGGTCAAGGCCATCGCCGGGATGTTCCTGGGTCTTTTGGTTTCCTGCATCGGCATCGAAAACCCCGGCGGCGTGCCGCGCTTCACGTTTGGACTGACGGATTTGCTCGGCGGCATCGAACCGATCCCGGCGCTGGTCGGCGTATTTGCCGTGGCGCAAGTAATGCGCGCGATGCTGACGCCGGAGCCGCCGCCGATCCCGCGGCGCAAGTTCGGAAGCATCATGGCCGGCCAGTGGGCGCTTACCTTGAAATACCACTGGCAGATGACGCGCGGGAACATCATCGGCATCATCATCGGCGTGCTGCCCGGCGCCGGTGCCGACATGGCGGCGTGGGTCTCTTATGCGATGTCCAAGCGCTTCTCCAAGGAGCCGGAAAAGTTCGGCACCGGCCATGTCGAGGGTCTGGTCGAGGCCGGCGCCAGCAACAATGCCAGCATTGCCTCGGGTTGGGTGCCCTCGCTGCTGTTCGGCATCCCCGGCGACACCATCGCGGCGATTGCGATCGGCGTGCTCTACATGAAGGGGCTCAATCCCGGTCCGACGCTGTTCACCGAAAAAGCGTCGAGCATGTACGCGATCTATCTGATGTTCATCATCGCCAATATCCTGATGATCCCGCTCGGCATCGTGATGATCCGCCTTGCCAGCTATGTGCTGCGCGCGCCGCGCTCCACGGTGATGCCTGTCATCATGCTGTGCTGCGCGGTCGGCTCGTTCGCGATCGGCAATAATCTGTTCGGGGTCGTTACCGTCGCGGCCTTCGGCGTGATCGGCTACGTCATGGAAGCCAACGGTTATCCGGTCGCGGCGATGGTGCTCGGCATCGTCATGGGCACGATGGTGGAGCAGGCCTTCGTCACTTCGCTGATCAAGTCCGACGGCAGCATCCTGCCCTTCTTCGACCGGCCCATCTCGGCCATCCTGGCCTCAATGGCGATCGGCGCGTTCATCTGGCCGGTGCTGGTCTGGCTGTGGCGATGGCTGAAACCGCGGTTCGCCGCGTCCGCCGCCGCACCAACCCGTTGATGTCAGGCGCAGGCCCCTCGCGTGCCCTGCCCGGCCGTTGTAAAGCAGGGCATGATTCAGAAGAAGGCCTCCCCTGATATCAAACCGCTCGCCAAGGACCTTCGCGCCGGCAGCCGCGCGGCGCTGGCGCGGGCGATCACGCTGATCGAGAGCCGGCGCGCCGACCATCAGGCTTCCGCGCGCGAACTGGTGCAGGCGTTGCTGCCCGACACTGGCAAGGCGGTGCGCGCCGGCATCACCGGATCGCCCGGCGTCGGCAAATCCACCACCATCGATGCGCTCGGCATGTATCTGATCGGGCAAGGCCGCAAGGTGGCGGTGCTGGCGGTCGACCCGTCGTCGGCGCGCACCGGCGGCTCGATCCTTGGCGACAAGACGCGGATGGCGCGGCTGTCGGCTTCCGATCACGCCTTCATCCGTCCCTCGCCCTCCTCCGGCACGCTTGGCGGCGTCGCGGCGAAGACGCGCGAGGCGATGCTGCTCTGCGAGGCCGCCGGCTTCGACGTCGTGCTGGTGGAGACCGTCGGCATTGGACAATCGGAGACCGCGGTCTACGACATGACCGATTTCTTCCTCGCGCTGATGCTGCCGGGCGCCGGTGACGAGTTGCAGGGGATCAAGAAGGGCCTCGTCGAACTCGCCGACATGATCGCGATCAACAAGGCCGACGGCGACAACGTCAAGCGCGCCAATACGGCCGCCGCCGAGTATCGCAGCGCGCTGCACATCCTCACGCCGCGCTCGGAGCACTGGTATCCGCCGGTCGTGACTTATTCGGCGCTGACAAACGCAGGCATCGCCGAGCTCTGGCAGAGGGTGCTCGACCATCGCACCGCGATGAAGGCGTCCGGTGAATTCGCCGCGCGGCGTCGCGAGCAGCAGGTCAAATGGATGTGGTCGATGCTGGAAGGCCGCATGATGGCGCGGCTGCGCTCGGATGCGGTGATCCGCGCGAAGGTGAAGAAGACCGAGGCCGAGGTCGCCGATGGCAGGATGACGCCGGCTGTCGCTGCCGAGCAGATCGCGGAGTGGCTTAAGTGAGCAAGCTGCGCGTCCTCATCACCGGCTTTGGTCCGTTTCCCGGCGCGCCATACAATCCCACCCAGCCGCTGGTGGCGCGCTTGACGCGCCTGCGCCGGCCGGCACTCGCCGACGTCGAGCTATTGAGCCACATCTTTCCGGTGACTTACAGCGCGGTCGATCAGGAACTGCCGAAGCTGCTGGCGAAGCTACGCCCACAAGCGTTACTGATGTTTGGCCTTGCATCGCGCACCGCCCACCTTCGCATCGAGACCCGCGCCCGCAATGCCGTCACCATGCTGTGGCCCGACGCCGCGCAGACCCGCGTGCGCAAGGGATCGATCGGGCTCGGCCCCGACGCGCAGGTGTTCGGCCCGCATAGCGCCAAGCTCCTGCGCGCCGCCCGCGCGACCGGCATCGATGCACGCGCCTCGCGTGACGCCGGCGCCTATCTCTGCAATTACCTGAGCTGGCGCGCGATCGAGGCGGCCGGCACCGACGACCATCTGCAGCTTGCCGCTTTCATCCACATTCCCCTGCTCGCGCGTAGCGGCACGTCGCTGCGCAAGGGCGTCAGCCGCGTCACGCTGGAAGAGCTGGTCGACGCCGGCGAAGCCATGCTGATGGAGATGGTGAGGCAGGCGCGGCAGGCGGCGCGTGAAGTGCCGTAGAGCTTTGCGTCAGCCGTCACCCTGCTACTTTGCATGGGGTTGTTTTCGATATTTTGATCCGCAATTCGATTTCCGTTGCGGCGGGCGTAACGGTGCGCCATTGCGCCCTAAATTAACCCTACCCCGAAACATCCCGTGTTCCGTCCACCCGTTCACCATGTGGCGCCGCTTTTCTGCGCTAGTTGAATCCCATGGACGTCAACCGCCGCCATCTCATGGGTGCCTCGGCCGCCGGAATTGCCGGCGCGCTGGCGATGGCGCCCGAGCCTCTTCGTGCGGCGCCCCTCACCTCCACGCTCGGCCGCGATGCCACGCAGTATGGCGTCAGGCCCGGCAGCCCCGACGACCAGACCCGTACGCTCCAGCGCGCCATCGACGAAGCCGCGCGCGCGCAAATGCCGCTGGCGCTGCCGCCGGGCGTCTACCGCACCGGCATGCTGCGGCTGCAAAGTGGCTCGCAACTGATCGGCGTGCGCGGCGCGACAAGGCTCGTCTTCACCGGCGGCGCGTCGATGTTTCTGGGCGAAGGCGCCGGACGCGTCGGCCTCACCGGCATTACACTCGATGGCGGCAGCATTCCGCTGCCGCAGCGGCGCGGCCTCGTGCATTGCCTCGGCGGGCGCGACCTCCGCATCGCCGATTGCGACATCGCCGCCAGCGGCGGCAACGGCATCTGGTTCGAGCAGGTCTCCGGCGACATCTCGGGCAACATCTTCACCAATATCGCCACCACGGCCGTAGTGTCGTTCGATGCGCTAGGCCTCAGTGTCGCGCGCAACACGATTTCAGGCACCAACGACAACGGCATCGAAATCCTGCGTACCGCCATCGGCGACGACGGCACGCTGGTAGCAGACAACCGTATCGAGGACATCAAGGCAGGCCCCGGCGGCTCGGGTCAGTATGGCAACGCCATCAACGCCTTCCGCGCTGGCAACGTCATCGTGCGCGGCAATCGCATCAGGAATTGCGACTATTCCGCGGTGCGCGGCAACTCCGCTTCCAACATCCACATCACCGGCAACAGCGTCAGCAATGTCCGCGAGGTCGCGCTGTATTCCGAGTTTGCCTTCGAGGGCGCGGTCATTGCCAACAACACCGTCGACGGCGCGGCGCTCGGCGTCTCCGTCTGCAATTTCAACGAGGGCGGCCGC
>DATEJC010000554.1:0-4876 GCA_035278345.1 Bradyrhizobium sp.
CTGCCTTCCGGCATGTTCGGTATCGGCTGAGCGCGCGCCATGGATACTCTGATCAATGTCGCCCATGGGTTCGGCGTTGCGCTTGCGCCGATCAACCTGCTCTATTGTTTCATCGGCGTCTTCATCGGCACGCTGGTCGGCGTCTTGCCAGGCATCGGCCCGATCTCGGCGATGTCGCTGCTGCTGCCGGTAACCCTGTCGGGCACGCCGGAGTCCGGCATCATCATGATGGCCGGCATCTATTACGGCTCGATGTATGGCGGCTCCACCACTTCGATCCTGGTCAACATTCCCGGGGAAGCGGCGTCCGTCGTCACCTGCATCGACGGCCACCAGATGGCGAAGCAAGGCCGGGCCGGACCTGCGCTCGGCATCTCCGCTTTCGGCTCCTTCATTGCCGGCACCTTTGCGCTGATCGCGCTGATGCTGGTGGCGCCAAAGCTTGCCAGCGTCGCCATCGCGTTCGGCCCCGCCGAATATTTCAGCCTGATGGTGCTCGGCCTCGTGGTGCTGACCTTCCTGACCCAGGGCTCGATGGCCAAGGCGTTGCTGATGGCCTGCATCGGTGTCGTGCTCGGCCTGATCGGCCTCGACAGTATCACCGCGCAGCCGCGTCTCACCTTCGGCCGCATGGAGCTGATCGACGGCATCGGCCTCGTCCCCGTCGTGATGGGCTTGTTCGGCGTCGCCGAGGTGCTGCTCAATACCGAGCAGGTGATCAGACGCGACATCATCAACGCCAAGATCACCCAGCTGCTGCCCAACAAGGAGGACTGGAAGGCGAGCGCCGGCCCGGTCGGCCGCGGCACCATCCTCGGCTTCTTCCTCGGCATTCTGCCGGGCGGCGGCGCCGTGGTGGCCTCCTTTGCCTCCTATGCGCTGGAGAAGCGGCTGTCGAAGACGCCAGAGCGTTTCGGTAACGGCGCCATCGAGGGCGTCGCGGGGCCGGAGTCGGCGAACAACGCTGCCGCCGGCGGCGCCTTCATTCCGCTGATGACGCTCGGCATCCCGCCGAATGTGGTGATGGCGCTCCTGCTCGGCGCCTTCGTGATTCATGGCCTGCAACCGGGCCCGCTGATGATCACGCAGAACCCCGGGCTGTTCTGGGGCATCGTCGCCAGCATGTATATCGGCAATTTGATGCTGCTGGTGCTCAACCTGCCGATGATCGGCATGTGGGTGCAGCTGTTGAAACTGCCGTACAACATCCTCTTCCCGCTCATCATCCTCTTCACCATCATCGGCGTTTATTGCTCGAGCAACAACGTGTTCGACGTCTATGTCATGATCGCCTTCGGCGTGATCGGCTACTTCATGCGCAAACTCGGCTACGAACCGGCGCCGCTGGTGCTGGCCTTCGTGCTCGGGCCGATGATGGAGAACAATCTGCGCAAGTCGCTGATTCTCTCGCAGGGCGATCTCTCCACCTTCGTGACGCGGCCAATCTCGGCCGCGTGCCTGGTGCTGGCGTTGGTGCTGCTGATCGGGCCGCTGCTGCCGGCGCTGCGCAGGAAGCGCGAGCTCGTAGCGCTGGACGAAGGGGCGTGATCTTCAAGCGCGTCCCTTCTCGCCGAGGTCCCAGAACAGGCCAGCCATGATCGTGAGCGCCTCTTCTGTCACCGGCATCAGGATGTGCTCGTTCGGCGCATGCTGCGAGCAGCCGGGATAGGAATGCGGCACCCAGATCGTCGGCAGGCCCAGCCCTTCCGAGAACACGTCGTTCGGCAGCGAGCCGCCGAAATTCGGCAGGATCGCGGGCGCCTTGCCTGTCGTCTGTCGGATCGATTCCGCCGCCCAGTTGATCCACGGGCTGTCGAAATCGGTGCGCGAGGCCGCAAAGCTCTGGGCGCCCGTCACCTCGACCATCGAAAAGCCGTTGGCATGAAGATGCTTGCGCACGGCATCGACGGCCTGGTCGTATCGGGTGCCGACCACGAAGCGGAGCTGCAGCACCGCATGCGCCTCGCCGGGAATGGCGTTGGCGGGGCTCGCAATGTTGCCGGAGGACATCGCCAGCACCTCCAGCGTGTTCCAGGCGTAGAGGCGCTCGGCGGGCGATAGCCCCTCCTCGCCCCAATTCGGCGATAGCTGCGGCTCGTCCGCCGTCGGTTCGACCTTGACGTCGGCGAGCACGCTGCGGATCGCGTTGGAGATGCGCGGCGGCTTCAGCGCCTCGAGCTGCATCTGCCCTTTCACGTTCACCAGCGAGGCAATCGCATTCGACAGCACAGTTGCCGCGTTGGCGAGCACACCGCCCCAATTGCCGGAGTGATGCCCGCCATCGCGCAGACTGACGTCGAGATGGATGCGCAGGCCGCCGCGGCAGCCGAGGAAGATGGTCGGCCGCTCCGCCGAGAGCCGCGGCCCGTCCGAGGCGATGAACAGGTCGGCGGCGAGTTCTTCGCGATGGATTTCGCAGACTTGGCGCAGGTCGGGTGAGCCGATCTCCTCGCCGGTCTCGATGATGAACTTGGCGTTGAATCCGAGCTTGCCGCCGCGGGCTTCGCGCACCATGCGCAGCGCCGACATATTGATGCTGTGCTGGCCCTTGTTGTCGGCGGTGCCGCGCCCATAGACGCGCTCGCCCTTGACGGTGGTGCGCCAGGGATCGAGATTGTCGCGCCATTCGCCCGCCATGCCGTCGACGACGTCGCCATGACCATAAGTCAGCACGGTCGGCAGCGACTGATCCTCGCGATAGTCGGCGAGCAAATACAGCCCCCTGCCGCTCGGCGATTCGACCAGCTGCGTCGTGAAACCGAGCTCGGCAAAGGCCGGCTGCAAGTCCTCGACCAGATAGGCGCGCAGCGCGGCGCCCGAGCCCGGCTGCTGGCTTTCGGTCCGGTAACTGACCCGGCGATCCAGTATCTTGAGGAACTCGCCGGATTGAAAATGTTGTCGCGCCCGGGCGATCGCGTCGGCTCTGCTCATGCTCTTTCTTCCAATTGCCAAGATCTTTCGTGTTCAGCCTAGCAGAGCGGATTTGACCTTGCTAATCCCTCTCCACGTGCAACAATTTCCTCCCACAGACGCGCTGCAACAATGACAAAACAAATCCGCCTCAACGCCTTTGCCATGAACTGCGTGGCGCACCAGTCGCCGGGCCTGTGGACGCATCCGCGCGACCGCACGCTGGAATATAACCGCCTGCCCTACTGGATTGACCTTGCGAAAGCGTTGGAGCGCGGACGGTTCGACGGGCTGTTCCTCGCCGACGTGCTCGGTGTCTACGACGTCTATGGCAATAGCTCGGATGCCGCCTTGCGCCATGCAACGCAGACGCCGGCGAACGAACCTCTGATGCTGATCCCGGCGATGGCGGCGGTCACAAAACATCTCGGCTTCGGCGTCACATCTAACCTCTCCTTCGAGCCGCCCTACCCGTTCGCGCGCCGGATGTCGACGCTGGATCATCTCACCGACGGGCGCATCGGGTGGAACGTGGTGACCGGCTATCTCGACAGCGCCGCACGCGGCGCCGGCAAGGACAAGCAAACCGCGCATGACGACCGCTACGACATCGCCGACGAATATATGGAGCTGGTCTACAAGCTCTGGGAAGGCAGCTGGCAGGACGATGCGGTGCTGCGCGATCGCGCCCGTGGCGTCTTTGCCGATCCTGCGAAAGTGCATCGCGTGGCGCATGAGGGGAAGAATTATCGCCTCAACGCGATTCATCTCAGCGAGCCCTCGCCGCAGCGCACGCCCGTGCTGTACCAGGCCGGTACCTCGCCGCGTGGCCGGCAATTCGCCGCGCAGCATGCCGAATGCGTGTTCATGTCGGGTCCGTCGGCAAAGGTGATCGCGCCGCGCGTCGCCGCCATTCGCGAGCTTGCGGCGGCCGCGGGGCGCGATCCCAGGGAGATCTTGATGTTCTCCATGTTCACCGTGATCCTGGGACGCACCGAAGCGGAGGCCAAGGCAAAGTTCGAGGACTATCGCCGCCACATCAGCCCGGAAGGCGCGCTGACGCTGATGTCGGGCTGGACCGGCGTCGATTTCTCGCAGATGGCGCTCGACCAGGAAGTCCGCCACGTCACCAACGATGCCGGCCGCTCCGCGATGGACAACATCACCCGCGCCGATCCCGATCGCGTCTGGACCGTGCGCGAGGTGGCGCAGCATGTCGGCATCGGCGGCATCGGGCCTGTCATTGTCGGCACGCCGGAAAAAGTGGCCGACGAGATGGAGGCCTGGTTCGAGGCCACCGACGTCGACGGGTTGAATATGCCGTTTGCCGTCTCGCCCGGCGATTTCGAGGATATCGCCGACATGCTGGTGCCGGAGCTGACCCGCCGCGGCCGCTACAAGAAGGAATACGCGCCGGGCACGCTGCGGGAGAAATTGTTCGGCGCAGGACGGGCGCGGCTGAGCGAGCAGCATCCGGCAGCGCGCTACCGGCCGGGCGTCGCGGCGAAGGCGGCGGAGTAGCCTGGAGCGCAGCAGCGCTCCCTCGCCCCGCTCTTCGCGGGGTCGAGACGAGCGAAGCTCGCTCTTGGAGGGTTGGGGGTGAGGGGCTCTCTCCGCAGTGTCGCTCCATCGATAGACCTGTACCCCCTCACCCGGATCGCATCTAGCGATGCGACATAGCCGAAGCTTCGCTTCGGCGTCCTTAGAGACGGCCGCCGAAGGTGGCCTATGCCTCTCCCCGCAAGCGGGGCGAGGTGAAGCGAGTTCGCCGATACAGCCTTCAAGCAGCCCATCCACCGTCATTGCGAGGAGCGAAGCGACGAAGCAATCCAGCTTCGCCGCAGCAAAGAAAGCTGGACCGCTCGCTTCGCTCGCAATGCGGCGGTGAGCTGTTTGAAGGCTGTATCGGCGAACTCGCTTCACCTCGCCCCGCTTGCGGGGAGAGGCATAGGCCACCTTCGGCGGC
>DATEJC010000555.1:0-7376 GCA_035278345.1 Bradyrhizobium sp.
GGCGCGCTCGGCCGAGAGCGGCTCGTTGAACAGCATCAACTCCAGCGCACGCTGGCGGCCGATGAGGCGCGGCAAAAGCCAGGTGGAGCCGAGATCGGGCACGAGACCGATGCGGCTGAACACCTGGATGAAATTCGCTGAGCGCGCGGCGACGATCATGTCGCCGGCCATGGCAAGGCTGAAGCCGCCGCCGGCCGCGACGCCGTTGACAGCGACCACAACAGGCACGCGGCATTCACGCAGCGCCTTGAACGTGGGCCAGTAGAATTTCATTACGCCCGCGACGATGTCCTGGCCGAGCGCTTCCGAGGCCTTCAGATTCTGGCCTGAGCAGAAGCCGCGGCCCTCGCCGGTCAGTACCAGCGCGCGGATCGAAGGATCTGATGTCATCTCGCCCACGGCACTGGCGAGCGCGCCCAGCAGATCGGGCGTCATCGCATTCAGGCTCTCGGGCTCGTTCAGCGTGAGAATGCCGACGGCGCCGTCCCTGCCCTGCTTCACACCGGCCATTTTCTTCTCCCTTGCACGTTCGTGCACTGCACTGTGCCATTCCCTGCGCGCAAACGCCAATGCGCTGACGGCGCAGGCTTTGACTTCAGGTGCTGGCATACTAGTGTTCGGTCAAGGACAAGACTTGCGCCAAGCTCCGATGGGAGGAGCCGATCCGGGGACATTGCCGATGCTGCTTTTGAGTGAAAACCTGCCTGCCGCACCGCCGCCTGGCCCTGTTTTCCCAAAAAAGTATCCCGAGATCGATCAGGACGTTCTCACGGAGTCCGAGAAATTCACGGACGGCCAGCCTTATGAGCTGTTCGCGCGGCTGCGCGCGCAGGCGCCGGTGTCGTGGCAGCGCGAAGGCAATAGCGGGCCCGGCTTCTGGGCCTTGACGCGCTATGAGGACGTGATGCGGGTGGACGGCGACCCGAGGACGTTCTCATCGCAGAAGGGCGGCATTCTCATGACCTACGGGCCGAAGGAATCACGGCATCCGCTGCTGTTCCGCGCCTCCGTGGACGCCATGATCAACATGGATGCGCCCTGGCATTTGCAGCTGCGCAGGGAACACATGCCGTACTTCACGCCGGCCTATCTTGCGGGATTGAAGGAGAAGGTCGCCGCCGAGACCACGCGGCTGATCGACAATATGGCCAGGCTCGGCGAATGCGATCTCGTCGAACAGCTCTCGGCGCAGCTGCCGCTGTTCACGCTGTGCGAGATCCTCGGCGTGCCGCAAACCGACCAGCCTAAGTTCATCACCTGGATGCACTATCTGGAAGTGGCCGGCTACATCACCGCGAAGCAGCGCAAGGAGCCGCAGCTGACGCCGGAACTGATCAAATTCATCAAGGCGTTCAACGAGAACGTCGCGGAGATGTTCGAATACGGCCAGCATATGCTGCAAAAACGTCGCGCCGACCCCAAGCCCGACCTGATGAGCGCGATCGCGCGCGCCACCGTGGACGGCGAACTGTTGCGCAACGAGTATCTCGACGGCTCCTGGCTGTTGATCGTGTTCGCCGGCAACGACACCACGCGCAACACGATTTCCGGCTCGATGAAGCTGCTCACCGAATTTCCCGACCAGCGGCGCGCGCTGATGGCGGATATGTCGCTGCTGCCCAATGCCGTGGACGAACTGATCCGCATGGTCAGCCCCGTCATCTACATGCGGCGGACCGCGACATCGGACACCGAGGTCGGCGGGCAGAAGATCGCCGAGGGCGAAAAGGTGATCATGTATTTTTCCGCCGCCAACCGCGATCCCTCCATCTTCCCCGATCCTGACAGACTCGACATCCGCCGCGCCAACGCCTCCAAGAACATCGCCTTCGGCTTCGGCCCGCATGTCTGCATCGGCAAGCGCGTGGCGCAGCTGCAGCTCGAGGAAGTCTACCGGCAATTGCTGACGCGGCTGCCGGACATCGAATATGCCGGAGGTATCGACGTCGCCCCGAATAATTTTGTCCATGCCATCCGCAAGCTGCCGGTGCGCTTCACGCCGGAGCGGCGGGCTGCAGCGCAATAACAAGAAACCAACGAGGAACCCTCATGGCCGATCAATTCTCCAACTCGCAGCAGCTGCGCAAGCCCGCGGTCAGCTCGAAGGGCGGCATCGTCGCCGCGCAGTCGCGGCGGGCCGCGGAAGTGGGCGCCGCAGTGCTGGCTGATGGCGGCGACTGCGTCGATGCCATCATTGCCACCACCTTCGCGATCGGCACGCTGGAGCCCTGGATGAGCGGCATGGGCGGCGGCGGCGCCATGGTGCTCTACCGCGCGAAGGAAAACCGTTACGAGGTGATCGACTACGGAATGCGCTCGCCGAACAGCCTGCGCATCGAGGATTATCCGCTCACGGGAGGCGCGGCCTCCGACATCTTCCCCTGGCCGCGGGTGAAGGACGACCGCAACTTGCACGGCCCCGGCGCGATCGCGGTGCCCGGCGTCGTTGCCGGCATGGAGGAAGCGCATCGCCGCCACGCCAGAATGCCGTGGAAGGAATTGCTGGCGCCCGGCGCCAAGCTAGCGGGCGAAGGCCTGCTGGTGGACTGGTGGACGACGCTGATGATCGCCAGCTCCGCGATCGACCTGCGGCGCTATCCCGCGAGCGCCGCCGCCTATTTGCAGGACGGCCTGCCGCCGAACGCGCAGTGGGGCATCAAGTCCGCCGTGCGGCTGCCGCAGGACCGGCTGAAGGCGACGCTGGAGCAACTCGCCGCGCGCGGCCCGCGCGATTTCTACGAGGGCGACATCGCGCGCAGCATGGCCGCCGATATCAAGGCCGCCGGCGGCGTGCTCTCGGTCGAGGACCTTGCCGCGTTCCGCGCCTACCACCGCGAGCCGCTCGCCATCCCCTATCGCGGCGGCAAGGTGTTTGCGACGCCGGAGCTCACGGCCGGTCCGACGCTGGCGTCCACACTGCGCCGCCTGCAGGAAAAACTCGTGCCCGGCCGTGCACCGGATGCGGCGGCCTACACCGAATACGCGCTGGCGCTGCAGTCCGCCTATCGCGAGCGCCTCTCCGATATGGGCGATGCCGACGGCCGCCGCGCGCTCGGCGCCGAGCATCTGGCGCCGGCTTGCACCACGCACTTCGCTGTCGTCGACAAGGACGGCAACATGGCCGCGGTGACGCAGACGCTGCTCTCGACCTTCGGGTCGAAGTTCGTGACGCCCTCAACCGGCATCACCATGAACAACGGCATCATGTGGTTCGATCCGACGCCGGGCGTGCCGAACTCGCTGGCGCCGGGCAAACGTTGCCTCACCAACTACACGCCGGTCGTGGCGGAAACATCCGACGGCCGCCGCCTCGCGGTCGGCGCCTCCGGCGGCCGACGCATCCTGCCGGCGGTGACGCAGCTGCTCTCCTTCGCGATGGATTTCGGCATGGACCTCGATGCTGCGATCCACCAGCCGCGCATCGACGCCAGCGAGGGCGCGATCGTGATCGGCGACGTGCGTCTGCCCGCGCCGGTGCACGAAGCACTGCGCTCACGCTTCGACTACGAAAAGGCGCGGATCCAGACGTTCCCGATGAAGTTCGCCTGCCCGAGCGTGACGATGCGGCAAGGCACGACGAATTTCGGCGCCACGGAGACGGCGCAGCCCTGGAGCGATGCGGTGGCGGAGATGTGAGGAAGACCTCGCGATGGATCAGGCCGAGACGCGCGAGCGCTCCGCGTCAGGCCTACCCTGCGCATTGGAGGAAAACGCGATCTCCTCATAGCCCCGTTCGGCGACGTCGTTGATGATCCCTACATATTTCGGCGTGCCGCCATTGTAGACGAAGTAGCGCACCTTGCCCGCCTCGTGGCCGTCGACGTTGGAATTGTAGCCGGTGAACCAGCCCTTGGCTTTGCGCATCAGCATGATCTCGTACATCTTGGTGACGTGCGCGGTCCACCGCTCCTCCGCCGCGCGGGTCGGATCCGCGCGGGTAATGCCCCGCGCCCACATGTAGCGCATCAGCTGGGTGCACCAGTTGACGCCGGTCTCGATGCCGCGCGGAAAGTTCGTCGTCGCGGACGCACTTTGCGGGCCGGTCGGCATCAGCATGTTCGGGAAACCCTGCGAGATCATGCCGAGGAAGGTCGACGGGCCGTCCTTCCACTTGTCGAACAATCGTTCGCCGGCGATACCTCGGATGTCGATCCGGTCGTAGGCGCCGGTGATGGCGTCGAAACCGGTGGCGTAGACGATGATGTCGAATTCGTAGTCACGCGCCGACGTGCGGATACCGCTCTCGGTGATCTCCTCGATCGGCGTCTTGCTGATATCGACGAGGCGCACATTGTCGCGGTTGTAGGCCTCGAGATAATTGGTCTCGAGCGGCACGCGCTGCACGCCGAAGCCATGATCGCGCGGGATCAGCGTCTCCGCCGTCTCGGGGTCCCTGACGCGCCGGCGGATGCGCTCGGCGATGTATTCGGAGAATTCCGCATTGGCGGCCTCGTCCATGAATATCTCGCGGAAATTGGCTAGCCAGATGCCAAAGCCCGGCTCGTCGTAGAGCTTGTCCCACAGCTTCTGCCGCTCCTCGCGCGAAACCTCGTAGAAGCCGCGCCGGTCGGGCTCGTGCTCGAAACCCCCGGGCGTGCGGGCACAGGCGGCGAAAATCTCGTCATAGCGCGCGCGGATGTCGGCCATCTCCTTGTCCGAGATCGGGCTGTTGTTGAGCGGCGCGCTCCAGTTCGGGCGGCGCTGGAACACCGTGAGCTCGGCGACCTTGTCGGTGATCTCGCCGATGATCTGGATGGCAGTGGCGCCCGTGCCGATCACGGCAACCTTCTTGCCGGTGATCTCCACCGGCTCGTGCGGCCAGTAATAGGTGTGGAAGGATTGTCCCTTGAAGCGGTCGAGTCCCGCAAGTCGCGGCAGCGTCGGCGCCGACAACAGGCCAATCGCGAGCACGAGGAAGCGGCAGGTCAGCTCGCGGCCGTCGCTGATCTTCAGCCGCCACAGATCGCGCGCCTCGTCGAAATGCGCCGCCTCGACCGCGCAATTGAACTGCATATGCCGCCGCAGGTCGAACTTGTCGGCGACATAATTCAGATAGCGCAAGTTCTCGGGCTGGCCGGAGAAGCGCTCCTTCCAGTGCCATTCGTCGAGCAATTCCCGCGAAAAGGAATAGCCGTAGGTGTAGCTCTCGGAATCGAAGCGGCAACCGGGATAGCGGTTCCAGTACCAGGTGCCGCCGAGGTCGGGTGCGGAGTCAAGCACTGTCGCGTCGACGCCAAGATCGACCAGGCGCTTGATCTGGTAGATGCCGGCAACGCCCGCGCCTACCACGATCACCTCGTAATGAGACTTGGCTTGCTCGGTCATTCCCTGCTCCGGAATTTTTTCGGCCGCGGCTCTTGTCTGGGGGTTCAATTACAATCCCTTTTGCGGGCACGATCAACCGGCGGCGACCGAATGACCGGCACGCGGCGAATGCGGAGCGGCTGCGCGATCTTGCGTTAATGCGCTACGCCAGCTTGTCGGGCGGCGTGGCGGCGCTAGAATAGCGAAAACCGGGCGAAAAATCCGACAGGGAGCAAGCCATGGCGACAGCAGCGGAACAGGCGGCACCGTGGCTCAAGGAACGTTCCTTCGATTCCTGGCGCGAGGAATTCGACCGCCAAGGCTACCTGATCTTCGAGCGCGTGCTATCGCCCGGGCAGGTTGCCGCCATCCGCGCCGCGCTGGCGCCGCATCTGGCGCGCGACCTCAAGGGCCGCAACGATTTCGAGGGCGAGAAGACCAACCGCGTCTATGCGCTGATGGCGAAGTCGCCGGTGTTCGCGGAGCTTGCCATCCATCCGCTGGCGCTGGCCTTTGCCGAAGCCGAGCTCGGCGAGAGCTGCCTCCTTTCGGCGCTGCTCGCGATCAACCTGCATCCCGGCGAGACCGTGCAGCCCTGGCACACCGACGACGGCGGTGCACGGATCCCGCGGCCGCGGCCGGCGCTTGGCATCAGCACGTTCTGGGCGATCGACGACACCACCGAAGAGAACGGCGCCACCGAGATCATTCCCGGCAGCCATGTGTGGGACGACTTGCGTATCGAGGGCGCGGTGACGCCGTCGGACTTCGGTCGCAAGAACGCCGATCGCGCTACCCACGAACGCACGGACGCGATCAAGATGACTATGCCGTCGGGATCGCTCGGCATCACCAAGGGCACGCTGTGGCACCGCGGCGGCGCCAACCGGTCGGAGCAGCCGCGCCTGATCATCACGCCGCAATATTGTGCGGGGTGGGTGCGCCAGCTCGAGAATATGGCGCTTGCCGTTCCCGCCGACATCGCCGACAAGCTGCCGGAACGGGCGCGCGAGCTGATCGGTTATTCCATCCACCCGCCCTTCATGGGCCATGTCGACGGGCTGCATCCGAAGAAGCTGCTGCGCCCGCATGCGAGCTGACCGCATCCGGCGCGATCAGCAATCTCGGCGGATCGATCAGGTAGCGATTCACCCGGTCAGGATCGATTTCAGCGCGTCGCGCTGCTCAACGATGTAATCGAAGAACGCGGCTATCCGCGGCACGCGGCGGATGTCGGGATGCGTGAGCAGCCGCCAGCTTCGCGCCAATTCCGGAATTGGCCCAAGCACGCGCATCAGCTCCGGCTCGGCGTCGCCGAGCGCGGTCGGCAGCGCGCCAAGGCCGGCGCCGGATTTCACCGCGGAAACCATCCCGAGCACGCTGTTGCTGCGCACCGGCATTTTCGCCGCGGGCGCGACCTCCTTCAGCCATTTCGCCGCGCGGTGATTGGCGAGCGATTCATCAAGACCGACGAGGAGATGGCTCGGAAGATCCTCGATGCGTCCCGGCCGGCCGTGGCGCTCGATATAGCCCCTACTCGCATATACTGCCCAGATCGAATCCGCGATCCTGCGGCCGATCAGTTCGTCGTCGGTATCGCCCGAACGGAAGGCGACGTCCACCTCGCCCTTCGACAGGTCGAGGTAACGGTCGCTGGTGATGAACTCGACGCGCAGATGCGGATGGCGGGCGTGAAAGCGCTCGATCAGGCCCGATTGCGTCATGCGTGAGATGATCGGCTCCGGACAGGTGACGCGGATCACGCCCTTCATGTCCTGCTCGATATCGCCGGCGCGCCTGGAAAAATCCTCGACCGCCGCCTCGATCCGCTCGGCAAAGGGCAACAGCGTGTTGCCATATTCGGTAAGCCGATAGCCGCTGGTCTGGCGTGTCACCAGCGCCTGACCGATCTTGCGCTCCAGCTCTTCGATCCGGCGGTGCACGGTGGATTGGCTGGTGCCGAGCGCCTTGCCGGCGGCAATCGTGCTGCCATGGCGCGCGACGGCGAGAAAGTATTTCAAATCGTTCCAGTCGAACATGAAGCCATTATGCACTTCTGCGGCGGGGAGCGG
>DATEJC010000556.1:0-3790 GCA_035278345.1 Bradyrhizobium sp.
CCTCCGTCTTGGGCGGGAAGAACTCGAACGAGATTTTGGGAGATTGGAGCACGCGCTGCCCATCGGGCGCGGGAACGGCAAACTCGGTCATGACCCCAGGAAAACTCCGGAAAATACGGACAACAGGCCTATCGCGTGGAGTCTAAAATAAGCCAAACAACTTCAGCCAAACAGCCCATCAGGCTTGGGAAGTTGCCCAATAGTGTAATTGATTTGAGATTTATCGCCAGTTTTTTATGTCGTTGGGCGACGGATAAGCAGAGCGTCTACTAAATAAATGTAGGTATTACAATATGTTGTTCCCGTATTGGTTCCGTGTAAAGTTGGGATAATCTCAATATTTGTAAACCAATCACAATGCATCCCACCCAGGAAAGCCTTCTAGCCTCGTCCCCGGCGTTCCGCGGCGCGGCCCTGACCTGCGCCATCAGGGCCTTTGTCGGCCCGAACCCGCACACTAGTTTACGCCGATGATCCCGCTTTCAGTCCTCGATCTTTCCGTCGTCACCACAGGCACCAAACCGGCTGCTGCCCTGCGCAACAGCATCGATCTGGCACGCCATGTCGATGGGCTCGGCTATGTCCGCTATTGGCTCGCCGAGCATCACAACCTTGCTTCCGTCGCGAGCCCCGCGCCGGACCTGATGATCGGGCAGATCGCAGCGGTGACGCAAAATATCCGCGTCGGTTCCGGCGGCGTGATGCTGCCCAACCATGCGCCGCTCGTCGTGGCCGAGCGCTTCAAGATGCTGGAGGCGCTGTTCCCCGGCCGCATCGATCTGGGCCTCGGCCGCGCGCCTGGCACGGATGGTGCGACCGCCTATGCGCTGCGCAGCCGGCTCGACCGCCGCGACGGCGACGATTTCCTCGAACGCTTGCACGAGCTGACCCTGTGGGAGACGCGCGATTTCCCGGCCGGCCATCCCTACAACAATGTGGTGGCGATGCCCGACGATTCGCCGCTGCCGCCGATCTGGCTGCTCGGCTCTTCCGATTACAGTTCGGAACTGGCTGCCCAGGTCGGCATGGGCTTTGCGTTCGCGCACCACTTCGCCTCGTATGACGCGATCGAGGCGATGACCCACTACCGCAAACGTTTCAAGCCGTCGGGCTGGCGGCAGACGCCGCACGGCATTCTCGCCGTTGCCGCGGTTGTCGCCGAAACCGACGCGGAAGCCGAAACGCTCGCGACTTCGATGGATCTCAACCGCCTGCGCCGCGACCGCGGCCAATACCTGCCGCTGCCGAGCGTCGAGGAAGCGCTCGCCTATCCCTATAGCGAGGCCGAACGCGCCTCGATCGCCCGCAACCGCTCGCGCCTGTTCGTCGGCAGCCCGGCGACGGTGCTGGCAACGCTGCAGCCGATGATCACGGCGAGCGAAGCGGACGAACTGATGGTGATCACCGCCGTGTACGATCACGACGCGCGGAAAAAATCCTACAGCCTGCTGGCCGATGCGTTCGGACTGGCGAAGAAGGCGGCGGCGTAGGCACTGTCATTCCGGGGCGATGCGCAGCATCGAACCCGGAATCTCGAGGTTCCGGGTTCGCGCTCTGCGCGCCCTGGAACGACGGGTCACCTCACTCCTCCTTCTCGCTAAACGTCGCGCGGAAGGGGTGGGCGGGATATACGCCGACAATGCGCAATTCGCGCGAGAAGAATTTCAATTCCTCCAGCGCAAAGGCAAGTCCGCGGTCATCGGGATGGCCGTCGACGTCGGCGTAAAACTGCGTGGCGAAGAAATTGCCGTCGACCATGTAGCTTTCCAGCTTGGTCATGTTGACGCCGTTGGTGGCAAAGCCGCCGAGCGCCTTGTAGAGCGCGGCGGGCAAATTGCGCACGCGGAAAACAAAAGAGGTGACCAGAGGGCCGGAGCCTTGCTTGGCCCAGTTCGGCTCGCGCGCCAGCACCACGAAGCGCGTGGTGTTGTGCGCCTCGTCCTCGACGTCCTCGGCCAGAATATCGAGGCCATAGATCTGCGCCGCCAGCCTCGAAGCAATCGCAGCGACGCTCTTGTCCTTGCGCTCGGAGACGTCGCGGGCGCTGCCGGCCGTATCGGCGGCGACGATCGGCTTGATGCCGAGCTTGCGGATGATGCGGCGGCACTGGCCGAGCGCGTGGACATGGCTTTCCACCGTCTTGATGTCGGAGAGCTTTGCGCCCTTTGGCGCCATCAATTGGTGGCGGATCGGCAGGAAGAATTCGCCGACGATGTAGAGGCCCGAGGCCGGCAGCAAATGATGGATGTCGGCGACACGGCCGGCGACCGAGTTCTCGATCGGGATCATGCCGAGATCGGCCTCGCCGCCTGAGATCGCGCCCAGCGCATCTTCAAAGGTGGCGCAGGGCAGGGGTTTTGCACCGGGATAGGCCTCGACGATGGCGATATGGGAATTGGCCCCCGGCTCGCCCTGGAATGCGATGGTCAGCTGTTTGGTCATGTCGTTTTTCCTGCCGGGCCTTGTATCAGCCGCCTAGCGTTTTGCCAGTATCTGGCGCGCGGTTTCGAGGTCGGCCGGGGTGTCGACCCCGCGTGGAACCGTATCCACGATGGTGACATCGATCCGCATCCCGGCCTCCAGCGCCCGGAGCTGCTCCAGCTTCTCCTGCATCTCCAGCGGCGAGGGCGGCAGCGCGACGAAACGCTCCAGCGCAGCGCGGCGGTAGGCGTAAAGCCCGATATGGTGATAGCGCGGCCCCTCGCCGTGAGGCGCCGTGGCACGGGTGAAATACAGTGCGCGCAGCCGACGGGCCGAGATCGGCGAGCCGACCGCTTTCACCACGCTCGGAGCCTGGTCCTCCTCCGCGGTATGAATCTGCGCGGCCAGCGTCGAGATATCGACCGCTTTATCGTCGAGCGGGGGCAGCGCGGCGCGGATCGTGTCCGGCGTGATCGTCGGGAAATCGCCCTGCAGATTGACCACGATCTCGGCCTTGCCGCCGGGATCGAGGATGGTCGCGGCCTCGTAGATGCGGTCGGAGCCGGAAGGATGATCGGGGCGGGTCATGACCGCTTCGCCGCCGGCGGCCCGCACGACATCAGCGATTTCCGGCGTGTCGGTCGCCACCGCCACCCGGCCGATCCGGGCCGCCTCGGCCCGGCGCAGCACATGCACGATCATGGGCTGGCCCGCGATATCCAGCAGCGGCTTGCCCGGCAAACGGGTGGCCGCCATGCGGGCCGGAATCAGCACCAAAACGCGGTTTTCAGGCATCGGAAACGGGGTTGCCGGCGGCGTGAAAAACCGGCCGGAAATAGTGGGGATCGGGTGAAAGTTGGCCGCTTTATACGGGTTGCCAGAGGCGGGGCAAACCGATATCTGAACCCTGCTGAGGGTGCGGCGCGAAAGCCTGATTCCTTCAGGCATTTCCTTCCCGCGGCCGCTTTCGCCGGCCTTACGTGACCTTCCGGCCTGGAGCCTGATCCACTATGGACTCCTTCGAACTCAATAAAATCCTCGGCGCCGTCCTTGGGACCTGCATCCTGCTGCTGGTGACGAGCTTTGCCGCCAACGCGGTGTTTTCGCCGAAGTCCCCGGAGAAGCCGGGCTTTGAGATCGCCGTGAAGGAAGAATCGCATGGCGGTGGCGCCGCTGCTGCGGCCGCGCCGTCCGAGCCCATCGAGAAGCTGCTGCAGACCGCCTCCGTCGAGAAGGGCACCGCCGCCGCCAAGAAGTGCGCCGCCTGCCACACCTTCGAGAAGGGTGGCCCGAACCGCGTCGGCCCGAACCTCTACGGCATCGTCGGCGAGAAGAAGGGCGAGGGCAAAGCCGGCTTCAACTTCTCCGC
>DATEJC010000557.1:0-3287 GCA_035278345.1 Bradyrhizobium sp.
GGGGGCAAGAGCGCCCGAGGATCAGCTCAATGGATTACTGGAAATCGAGCTTTCTCACGCAATTGAGGAGCAGGATGACCGCATCATCCAGGTGGCCAGCATGTCAATCAGCGCCGAAGCACGACCCGGGATCAGCGCCCAATCACGACCCACATCATGGTTGAGCAGCGGTCGTCCACGGAGTCCACGGAGGGGACCCGCGCGTGTCGCGCAGTGCCCTCACAAGCGACGGAGCGACGCGCGTGGGGAGGCGCTGTGGGCCCCCGGGGGCGATCCGCGGACCCGCGGCGCCGTCAGGTTCGGTTTTTGAAGCGCCAGCTCTCGTTGCCGGTTTCGAGAATGTCGCAGTGATGGGTCAGTCGGTCGAGCAGCGCCGTGGTCATCTTGGCGTCGGCGAAGACGCTGGGCCATTCGGCAAAGGCAAGATTGGTCGACAGCACGATCGAGGTGCGTTCGTAAAGCCGGCTGATCAGGTGAAACAGCATCTGCCCACCGCTGACCGGGAACGGCAGATAACCCAGTTCGTCGAGGATGACGAGATCGACGCGGACCAGCTGGTCGGCGAGTTTACCGGACTTGCCGGCCCGCCCTTCGGCCTCGAGCTGGTTGACCAGATCGACGGCGGTGAAGAAGCGCACGCGGGCGCCGTTGCGCACGCAATTGGCGCCGATCGCGATGGCAATATGGCTCTTGCCGGTGCCGGTTCCGCCAATCAGCACGGCGTTGCGCTGGGTGGCGAGAAAGCCGCCCTCGTGCAGCTCGCGCACCAGCCCCTGGTTGACCGGCGACACCGTGAAGTCGAACTCGGTGAGGTTTTTCATCACCGGGAAGCGCGCCACCCCCATGCGGTAGGCGATCGAGCGGGCGCGATGATCGGCCAGCTGCGCGAGCAGCAATTCGCCGAAGATGCGCTGAAAGGGGTGCTGCGCGCGCACCCCCGCGGCAACGACCTCGTCATAGGCCGCACGCATTCCGGCCAGCTTGAGCTGGCCCAATAGCTCCATGATCTCATGCCGCTCCACGGTACGCTTCCTGGCATGGTGGCAGGTGGCGCAGCCGATCGTAGCGAGCGCAGTCGGCCGCCGGCTCGATCGCCAGCTGCAAGGCTGCCGGCGTTGCCACCGGGCGCGGCTGCGCGGTGTCACGCTGCCGCGCCAGGGTGTTGAGCACGACGTCGCGGCCGAACAGCTTGGCCGACAGCGCCTCGGCACAGGCCGCCTCGACCGCCTCGATCCCGGCCTCGGCCACGGCCGTCAGGATGTCGACAAACTGGCGATCGCCATCGTCATGCCCGGCAAGCCGGCGCCGGGTCTGGGCCAGTGCCGGCGGCAGATCCCAGTTGCGAAACGGATCACCGTTGCGCAGCGCCCCCGGCTTGCGCGCCAGTATCGGCAGGTAATGCCAGGGATCGTAGGCGGTCTGGCCGCGACCAAAGCGGCGGGAATGTTCGGCGACAATCTCGCCGTCGCACCAGACGACGATGCGCTCGGCGTAGACGCGCATCTGCGCGGTGCGCCGCGCCGCTTTGACCGCGACGCTGTAACGGTTGTGGTCGTAGCGGACCAGGCTGCTCTTCGAGACCGCGACCTCGATCTCGCGGAACCCGTCAAACGGACCGCGGTAGGCGATCAGGCTCGCCCGCTCGGCCTCGAACACCTCCCACACCGTCTTGTCGGTTTGCTCGGGGTGCGCACTCGCGCGCGCCTGAGCGAGGCAGCGCGCTTCCAGCCAGGCGTTGAGTTCGGCGTAGTCGGCAAAGTGCAGCCGCGGTGTGAACAGGTGCTCGCGCGCATTGCCAACCTGGTTCTCGACCTGGCCCTTCTCCCAGCCGGCCGCCGGCGTGCACGCGACGGGCTCGACCAGGTAATGCGAGCACATTGCCAGAAAGCGGCGGTTGAAGCGGCGTTCCTTGCCGACAAAGACGGCTTCGACCGCCGTCGTCATATTGTCGTAAATGCCGCGCCGGCACGCCCCGCCAAACAAGCGGAAAGCGCGCTCGTGCGCGTCAAACACCATCTCCTGGGTCTCGCGCGGGTAGGCCCGCACCAGAAACATCCGGCTGTGGCACAGCCGGATATGCGCGACCTTGACCGTGGTGGTCACCCCACCGAGCACCACGACTTCGTGCGACCAGTCGAACTGGTAAGCCTCGCCAGGCGCAAACCACAACGGGATGAACACCGGCCCCTGCCGTGATTGCTGTCGGCGCCACTCGCGGACGTGACGCTGCACGCTGTCGTAGGCACCGTCGTAACCCTCGGCGCGCAGCAGCTCGAACAGCCGCTGCGCCGTCAGCCGCTCGCGCGCCGACCGCTTGCTGTTCGCCTCCAGCAGCGCGTCGAGCCGCGCGACATAAGCCCCCAGTCGCGGCCGCGGCTGAACCTGACGCTCATAGCAAAACTCGGTCGACGCACCCCGGATCGCCTTGCGCACCGTCTGCCGCGAGATCCGCAACTCGCGAACGATCTGGCGGATCGGTTTTTTATCAACCCAAAACGCCCGCCTGATCCGGCCAATCGTTTCCACTGTCACCATCCCCGGCCACGCTCCCCCAAGCACAACCAGGGAGAGCATTTGATGATTCGCGGGGCGGGTCGCTATTCGACGCTAATCACCCCCACAGCCGGGTCACTCTTCCACGCTGAGTTCCACTCGGGATCCTCAATCCCTATCAGCACCACCCGACGCTGATTGCGCAGGAGGCGGCGGTGCTCGATGAATTGTCAGGGGGCCGGGTCCGGCTCGGCATCGGCTCCGGAATCGCCCAACGCATCGCGCAACTCGGCACTAGATATCGCCCGCTCGCCGCGCTGGCCGATGCGGTGCAAATCGTCCGCGGGCTGCTGCGGCACGAGACCGTGACCTATCGCGGGCGCGCATTTTCGGCCGATCGGGTGGCGCTAGAGTTTGCCGCGCCACGGCCCGATATGCCGATCCATCTCGCAGCTATGGCCGACCGCAGTCTCGCGCTGTGCGGCCGATTGGCGGACGGACTGATCGTGTCGAACCTCTGCCCGCCGGCCTACACCGCCCGCGCGGTCGCGATCGTCCGGGAGAGCGCCGCGGTGGCGGGGCGCGAGTCGTTCGACATCGTGCAATATCTGCCCTGCGCGGCGCGGCCGGATGGCGCCGAGGCCAGGGAGATTGCAAAAGAGGCTGTCGGCGCGATGCTGATGGCGCTTTGGCCGACTGGCAACGATTGGCCGGCGCAGCGCGAAACGATCGTCCGGCTGAGCGGCATCACACGGCCGGAGATGGTCGGCGCGCTCGACCGCCTGCGCCGGGGC
>DATEJC010000558.1:0-7705 GCA_035278345.1 Bradyrhizobium sp.
GTGCGGCAGGATCACGAAGGTTTCCTGATCAAGCCCGGCGAGCACGTCCTGCGCCACCTGCTCCGGCGAGAGATCGCCGTCGCCGGATTGCGGGCCTTTCGGGATCGAGCGCAGCATGTTGGTGTCGACGCCCTGCGGACACAGGATCGAAACCCGGATATTGTCGGCCTTGTGCGAGATCGCGAGGTTTTCGGCGAAGCCAACCGCAGCGTGCTTGGTGGTGGAATAAGCGGGGCTGCCGACCTGCGACAGCAGGCCAGCCGCCGAAATCGTGTTGAGGAAATAGCCGCCGCCGCGCCCCTTGTAGCGCGGCACCAGATGCCGCGCGGCGTAGACATGCGCCATGACGTGGATGGCCCAGCTGCGCTGCCACGGCTCGTCGGAATTGCCGCCGGCATTGACCGATAGAGGATCGAAGCCGCCGCCGATGCCGGCATTGGAGCAGAACAGCGCGATCGGGCCGAACTGGTGCTCGGTCTCCTCGATGACGTGGGAAACGTCCTTTTCCTTACCGACGTCGCATTTGAAGGCGGCGCCGTTGATGGCGCCGGCCACCGCGCGCGCGGCGTTGGGATCTATGTCGGCGACCACGACCTTGGCGGCGCCGGCGCGATGGAAGGCCTCGCACAACGCGCGCCCGATGCCGTTACCGCCGCCCGTGACAACCACGACCTTGCCGGTGACCTGCATGGCACCCTCCCCGCTTATTTTGTCGCTGTTTTATTATCGCCTACTTCAGGACGATGTCGAGCACTGCCGTATAATGGCAGGCAGCGCCGCCCAACACAAAGCCGTGCCAGATCGCGTTCTGGAAGCGCAGCCGCTGCCAGGCATGGAAGATCACGCCGAGGGTGTAGAACACCCCACCCGCGACCACGAAGCACAGCGCCAGCGTCGGCAAGGCCTTGACCACGGATTCATAGAGCATCATGCCGCTCCAGCCCATGGCGAGATAAAGGCCGACCGAAAGCCGGTCGAACCTTCCGGGGAATTTCAGCTTCAGCACGATGCCGGCAATCGCCGCGCACCACACGCACACCAGGAGCACGATGGCGAGCACGCTTTCCTTCACCTCCATGATGAAGGGCGTGTAGGTCGCCGCGATCAGCACATAGATGGCGGAATGGTCGAGGCGGCGTAGCACCCATTTGGCGCGCGATACCGGCCATAGATTGTAGGTCGCGGACAGGCCGAGCATGGCGAGGAGGCCCGCGACATAGACCGCAGACACCACGATATCGAGCGCCGAGGCATAGACCGACGCGAGCACGATCAGGACGGTGGCGGCGACGAGGCCAAAGCATAGGCCGATGATGTGCACGACGCCGTCGGCGATCATCTCGGCGCGGTCGAAATTCCAGTGTACGGCGCCGGCCGCCGCATGGAGCGACGACGAGGCCAGTTGCTTCAGTCGGAAAACGGTCATGTCGGCTGTAGCCTGTTCAGCTTTCCGGTTCGATAGATCATGCGGCATTTCTGGTCAACGAAGGGTTCACGGCGCGTCCAATCGCGTCAAAAACGTGACGCTTGATTTTGGTCCGCCAATCGCCACTTTCTGTGGCGGTAGATTTACGGAATTGCCCTCCTCACGCAGGTTTTAACGCCGCCGCATGCCTCCCAGTTTCCATGACCTTTTCGAGGAGGCGCGGCTGTCGGCACGCGCGCTGTGGGACTACGGCGACGGCCTGTTCAATCCCACGGTCCGGCTCGGCGTCACCGGCCTGTCGCGCGCCGGCAAGACGGTGTTCATCACCGCGCTGATCCATGGGCTGACGCGGGGCGGCCGCTTTCCGGTGTTCGAACCTTACGACAGCGGGCGGATTGCGCGCGCGCACCTCGAGCCGCAGCCGGACGATGCCGTGCCGCGCTTCGACTACGAGAACCACGTCCGCACGCTTGTTGGGGATCGACGCTGGCCGAGCTCGACCACCGATATCAGCGAGCTGCGCCTCGTCATCGACTATCAGCGGCAGAACGGCGCCGACCGCAGCCTGACCCTCGACATCGTCGATTATCCCGGCGAGTGGCTGCTCGACCTGCCGCTGCTCAGCAAGAATTTTGAACATTGGTCGGCAGAGAGCCTGGCACTGTCACGGGAAGGGCCGCGCAAAAAGCTTGCGGCGCCCTGGCATGACTATCTGGCGACGCTGTCGGCCGAGGGCCGCGCGGACGAGCAGGCGGCGCTGACATCGGCAAAGCTGTTCACGGATTATTTGCGCGCCTGCCGCGACGAGCGCTTTGCCATGAGCCTGCTGCCGCCCGGCCGTTTCCTGATGCCCGGCAATCTCGCCAATTCGCCGGCGCTGACCTTTGCGCCACTCGATGTGCCCATCGACGGCAGCGCGCCGGACGGATCGCTTTGGGCGATGATGGCGCGGCGTTATGAGGCCTACAAGGACGCCGTGGTGCGGCCATTCTTCCGCGATCACTTTGCGCGGCTCGACCGCCAGATCGTGCTGGTCGATGCGCTCGCGGCGTTCAACTCCGGCCCCGAGGCGCTGCATGATCTGGAGGCGGCGCTGGCCGGCATTCTCGATTGCTTCCGCATCGGGCGCTCGACCTTTCTCTCCAGCCTGTTCCGGCCGCGCATCGACCGTATCCTGTTTGCCGCGACCAAGGCCGATCATCTGCACCATTCCAGCCACGACCGGCTGGAGGCGATCCTGCGCCGCATCGTCGCGCGTGCGGCCGAGCGCGCCGAGCATGAAGAAGCCGCCATCGACGTGGTGGCGCTCGCGGCGGTGCGCGCGACGCGGGAAGCGATGGTCACACGCGGCCGCGACAAGCTGCCGTCACTTCTTGGCACGCCCGCCGCGGGCGAAAGCGCCAATGGCGAATTGTTCGACGGCGAGACGGAAGTGGCGACATTTCCTGGCGATCTGCCCGCCGATCCCGAAGCGCTGTTTCGGGGCGGCGGGTTTCGCGGCCTGTCCAGCGCGCCCTCGGAGAATGCGGATTTCCGCTTCCTGCGCTTCCGCCCGCCGCGGCTGGAGCGTGAGAGCGACGCAGCGCCCGCGCTGCCTCATATCCGCCTTGACCGCGCCCTCCAGTTCCTGATCGGAGACCGCCTGCAATGAGCGAGAAAACGCGCAAGCCCGCGACCTTCAAGCTCGACGACGCCAATGTGGTCGTGGTGGATGCCGACGAGCCCGGCCGGCTCGTCCGCGGCACGATCCGCATCGCGCCGGAGGCCGAGCCGGCGCAACTGCCGGCCCCGATCGAGGCGCGGCCCATCGCGGTGCGGCGTCGCTTCGGCTGGGGCACACTGTTCTGGATCGCCACCGGCGGCCTGGTGCTGCTCGGCTCTGGCCTTGCCATCGTCAAGCTGATCGAGGATCTGTTCGCGCGCAGCGAGAGCCTCGGCTGGCTTGGGCTCGGCTTTGCCGCGGCTGCAGGGCTGGCGCTCGCGGTCGTCACCGGCCGCGAGGCCTTCGGGCTGATGCGGCTTGCGGCGATCGAGAAGCTGCATGCGCGCGCCGCTGCCGTGCTCGCCAGCGACGACCGCGCCGAGAGCCGCGCCGTCGTCGATGATCTCCTGAAACTGGCGCATCAGAATCCGCATCTGGCGCGCGCCCGCGCCGCGCTTACCGAGCATGCCGGCGACATCATCGACGGCGCCGACATGATCCGGCTTGCCGAGCGCGAGCTGATGACGCCGCTCGACCAGGAGGCAAGGCGCATCGTCTCGGTGGCGGCGCAGCGCGTCTCGGTCGTCACCGCGGTCAGCCCGCGCGCGCTGTTCGACGTGCTGTTCGTGTTTGTCGCGGCGCTGAAGATGATCCGGCAGCTGGCGCGGCTCTATGGCGGCCGGCCCGGCGCGCTCGGCATGATCAGCCTTCTGCGCCATGTGATTACGCATCTTGCCATCACCGGCGGCATGGCCGCGGGCGACAGCCTGGTGCAGCAGGTGCTCGGCCATGGCATTGCGGCAAAGCTCTCGCAGCGGCTCGGCGAAGGCGTGCTGAACGGGCTGCTCACCGCGCGGCTTGGCCTTGCCGCGATCGACGTGACGCGGCCTTTGCCCTTCACCGCGCTGCCGCGCCCGGCGCTGACCGATCTCGCGACGGACTTGCTGCGCAAGCGCGACGAAAGTTGAGCTGAGGGATTATTTCGGCGCAACGATCTTCGTGCGCAGGGACATCAGGCCCTCGAAGGCGATCACCATGTTGTCGCCGGGCTTCAAATAGAGCTCGTCCGCATTGGGCTGGCCGACCGCGACGCCACTGGGGGCGCCCATGGCGATGAGGTCGCCCGGCTCGAACACGACGTAGCGAGAGAAGTGCTCGAGCACATCAGCGATCTTGTAGAGATAGTCCGATGTGTTGGAGCGCAGCCGCGGCTGGCCGTTGACCTCGCAGGTGACCCAGAGATTTTCGGTATCCGGCACCTCATCCATCGTCAGGATGTGTGGGCCGACCGGCGCAAAGCCGGGCATGTTCTTGGCGGTCCAGAAGCGGCTGCCGGACGCCACCTCGCGCTGCTGGATCTCGCGCGCGCTGACGTCATTCATCAGCGTGAAGCCCGAAATGTATTGCAGCGCGTCGGCCTTCTTCACGCCGTGGGCGCGCTTGCCGACGACGTAACAAAGCTCAGGCTCGTAATCGAGCTTGACGATATCTGATGGCTTGACCACTTCGTCGCCGTCGCCCGACATGGTGCTGATGAGCTTGACGAAGCCGGTAGGCTCGTTCGGCACTTCGGTGAGCATCCTGTTGGCCTTCAGCTCCTCGCGATGCTTCTTGTTGTTCTTGCCGACGCAGAAGAATTTCGATGGGTCCGGAATCGGCGGCAGGAATCTGACGCCCGCGGCCGGCCGCACCAGCCTCGCACGTTCGGCGGCCTGCACGAGTTCCTGCAGCGCCCTCAGCGCATGCGCACCTGATGTCAAGGCGCCCTTCACTGTAGTTGCGGGCACCGCGCGCTGCAACGCGTTCGCCGCGGCGACGACGTCGACGATATCATCGCCAAGGACGATGCCGAACCGCGCGTCGATTCCCTCTTGCGGATCGACGAATGTTGCAAGGCGCATCCCTACTTACCTCCCGGCAGCTGCACGTTGTTGTCCTTCACCAGCTTGCTCCATTTGGCAACGTCGGCATTGATGTAGCGGCCGAACTCTTCCGGCGTCTGCGGCTTCGGTTCGGCGCCAAGCGTCGCCAGGTGATCGCGGAATTCCTTGGTCTGCATCGCCGCCACGATGACCTCATTCAGCCTCTTGACGATGTCGGGCGGCGTATTCGGCGGCGCCAGAAGGCCAAACCAGCCGACGGATTCATAACCGGGCACGGCGTCCGCGACCGTTGGCACCTCAGGATAGAATTTCGATCGCTGCGTGTCGGTGACTCCAAGCGCCTTCAACTGACCGGACTGCACGAATTGCGCGACGACCGGCCCCGGCGCGAACATGATGTCGATGCGGCTGCCGAGCAGATCAGTGACGGCGGGGCCAGTGCCCTTGTAGGGCACGTGCAGCATCTTGATGCCGGTATCGCTGGCAAACAGCAGGCCCGAGAGATGTGAGGCGGCACCGACGCCGGAGGAGCCGAAGGTGAGACCCTCGGGCTTTTCCTTTGCGTATTTGACCAGTTCCGCCGTGGTCCTCACCGGCAATGTCGGGCTTGCCACCAGCAGATAAGGCGGGGCGGCACCGATCACGATCGGCGTCAGATATTTGTTGACGTCGAACGGGGAGTCATTACCCGCCGCAGCGGAGACCGCCATCAGCGCGCCGGTCGAAGCCATCAGCAGCGTGTAGCCGTCGGGCGCAGCGTTCATGACCGCGCGGGTGCCGATCGCGCCCGAGGCGCCCGGCTGGTTTTCCACCACCACGGGCTGGCCCCATTTGGCATTGAGGTTTTGCGCGATGATGCGCGCGATCACGTCAGTGCCGCCGCCGGCCGCGAACGGCACGATCATCTTGATGGCGTGATCGGGGTATTCGCCCGCCCTAACCGGCAGCGCGAGCGCGCAGATCAGCATTAGCGCCGTGGCGATTCGAACCAGCATCATCTTCTCCCCCATTTTCTTCTTGTCCTTGGGCATGCCGCTTATCGCGATCTTGTGCCGGTGAGGCAAGCGTTGTCGGCTGCATGGCAGCCAGCACGCGCCAGCGGAAGAGAATGGAGCCGGGCGGCGGCGACAGCTCCGGCGTCCAGCCTTCGAGCTTTTCCAACGCGTAGGTATCCATCACCACACCGCGCCAGCTGCGCTCGACGCGTTCGAGCGCCGTGCGCACCGCCGTGGTCTCATTCCACAACCCCGACCAGCCGTTGTCCGGCTCACGCGCGACGTAGAGGCCGGTATGGCCCCTGATCCATTCCATACCGGGATCGGCAAATCCCTGGAAGCGGCCGCGCTCGTTGATCTGGATCACCGGCACCTGGCCGTTGAAGTGCCAGCGCAGCATCGCGTAGGTGCGATAGTCCGTGGTCGCGATCCAGGTCGCGCCGGTTCGCTTCAACTGGTCCCGTGCCCGCGCGACCACCCGCTCATAGCCGGCCTCGCCGCCGACCGGATCGGTGCGGCCGATCAAATTCCAGGGCGCGGCGACATAATAAAGGAAGACGCCGACGACGAAGGCGATGCCGGCGATGACGGCGGTGCGCATCCAGCGAACCGTGGATTTCACCACCCACTCCGAAAATCCTTCGCGCGGCAGCAAGGTAGCGTTGATGGCAGTGGCGGCAAAACCGGCGGGCCACAGAAACATCGGCCAGGTGTCGCCGACACGCAGCGTCAAGGACTTCCAGAAGAAATAGCCGAACGGCACGATCACGGCGGTAGAAAGCAGGATCGCAACCGGTTCGCGCTTGCGATAGCCGCGCCATGCCGTCAGCGCCACGCCCGAGATCACGACCGGCAGCAGCACGAAGCCGACGAGCCCGAATTGCAGGCCGAAGAATTCACCGACGGTTCGAAGTGACAGCGGATGCGTCGCCACCGCGCGCACGAACTGGAAGCGGAAGGAGGCCCAGTCGTGCTGATAGTTCCAGATCAGGACCGGCGAGAACACGACGACCGCAATCAGCGCGGCGAGCCATGGATAGGGGCTTCGCAGCCAGCGCAATCGCCAAGCCGGCACCAGCATGAAAGCGATCACCGCCGGCAGCAGCATGATGGCGGTGAATTTCGAGAGCAGCGAAAGGCCGGCAAACAGCCCCACCGCCAGCCACCAGCGGCCGTCGCCGCTTTCGGTGAGTCGCACCAGCGACCACAGCATCGCAACCGCAAACGGGATCAGCGCCGTGTCCGGCGCGACCTTGGCCATCAACAGCCCGTAATAGAGCGCCGCCTCCGGCATCAGCAGCGCGAAGACGATGGCGCGAAAATCATGGGTGACGCGGCGGACAATGTCGGCGAGCAAGAGCTGCATGACCAGCATCGCCAGAATGCCGGCAAAGCGCACGCCGAGCGTGGTGTCACCGAAAATCGCCGTCCCGAAGCGGATGAACCAGGCGATGCCAGGGGGATGGTCGAGAAAGGAAAGCGCGCTTTCCTTCGACCAGGTCCAGTAATAGGCCTCGTCCGTGCGCAGATCGAGCACGCTGGCGTAGACGATCCGCATCACCGTCATCGCCGCGATGACAGCGGCAACGGCCAGCCATTGCCGCTGCGCGGCGGTTTGGGAACGGGCGCTGGAATGACTGAGCGGGGTCGTTGTCACGGCGCTTTCTCCTCGACTCCCCGGGGGGTGTCAAGGCACCAC
>DATEJC010000559.1:0-6105 GCA_035278345.1 Bradyrhizobium sp.
GACTTGGCCGCGATGGCGCAGCAAATGGTCGGCCAGCACGCAGGCCATCATGGCTTCGCCCACCGGCACGGCGCGGATGCCGACGCAGGGGTCGTGGCGGCCCTTGGTCATGATCTCGGTCTCGCCGCCCTTGCGATCCACGGTACGGCGCGGGGTGAGGATCGATGACGTCGGCTTCACCGCAAAGCGCACCACTACCGGCTGGCCGGTGGAGATGCCGCCCAGAATGCCGCCGGCATTGTTGGAGAGGAAACGCGTGCCGTCATTGCCGGTGCGCATCTCGTCGGCGTTCTCCTCGCCCGACAATTCCGCCGCGCCAAAGCCGGCGCCGATCTCGACGCCCTTCACTGCGTTGATGCTCATCATGGCGGCTGCGAGCTCGCCATCGAGCTTGGCATAGATCGGTGCGCCCAGTCCCGCCGGCACGCCTTCGGCCACCACTTCGATGACAGCGCCGATCGAGGAGCCGGCCTTGCGGATGCCATCGAGATAGCTCTCGAAGAACGCGGCCTTGTCTCTGTCGGGACAGAAGAACGGATTTTTGCCGATCTCGTCCCAGTCCCACTTCTCGCGATCGATCTTGTGCGGGCCCATCTGCACCAGCGCACCGCGTACCCTCACATCGGGCAGGATCTTGCGCGCGATCGCGCCGGCCGCGACGCGCGTGGCGGTCTCGCGAGCGGACGAACGTCCGCCGCCGCGATAGTCGCGCAGGCCATATTTGGCTTCATAGGTGAAGTCGGCATGGCCCGGACGAAACTTATCCTTGATCTCGGAGTAGTCCTTCGAGCGCTGGTCGGTATTCTCGATCAAGAGCGCAATCGGCGTGCCTGTCGTCACCTGCACCCCAGTCTCCGGATGCGCCATCACGCCGGACAGGATCTTCACCGCATCCGCCTCCTGGCGCTGAGTGGTGAAGCGCGACTGGCCGGGACGGCGGCGGTCGAGATCGTGCTGGATGTCCTCGTTCGTGAGCGGGATCAGCGGCGGACAGCCGTCGACCACGCAGCCGATCGCGAGCCCATGGCTCTCGCCAAAGGTCGTGACGCGGAACATGTGGCCGAAGGTGTTGAAGGACATTTTCGCTCGGTTCGTGGGTCAGTGCTGACTTAACGCGGGGGGCCACCGCGGTCAAACAGGGAGACCGTCATTCCGGGATGGCGCGCAAGCGCCAGACCCGGAATCTCGAAATTCCGGGTTCGCGCTGCGCGCGCCCCGGAATGACTGGCAAAAGTTAACTATGCTTCTTCAACGTCCCGTCGCCGAAGACGTAAACGGTGCCCTGCTCGATATAGAGGTCGGCGGCGCTTTGCGGCGTCTGGTGGCCGAGGGCCACCATCAGGGCCCGGCAGGTGCCGCCATGGGCGACTGCCACGGTATCCACCTTCAGGGAATCGTACCAGTCGCGCATCCTCAGCTGCACCGAGGCGTAGGACTCGCCGCCCGGCGAGGACATCGTCCATTTCTCGGTCAGGCGCTTTGCGTAGAACGCGGGGTCCTTAGCCTGCATCTCGGCCAGCGTCGAGCCTTCCCATTCGCCATAGCCGATCTCGCGCAGGCGGTCGTCGAGCGAATATCCGCCCGCCGGCAGGCCCAGCACCTCGCGCACCAGGTCCATGGTCGTGCGCGCCCGGCCGAGCGGACTGGCGACGAACGGGATGGCGCGCTTGTCGCGCTTGTCGCGTGCCAGCAGTTCGCCAAGAACGGTGCCGGCGTGTGCCGCCTGCTTGCGGCCGAGCTCGTTGAGCGGAATGTCAAGCGTGCCCTGCAACCGCCCTTCCGCATTCCACGACGTCTCGCCGTGGCGGATATAGTAGATGGTCGGCGCGGGCATGGCGGCGGGCGCTAGTCCGTCGTTTGCGAGATGTCGGGAGCGTCGGGATGCTTCATGCCGACGATGTGATAGCCACTGTCGACATGATGCACCTCGCCGGTGACGCCGCGCGACATGTCGGACAGCAGATACAGCGCGCTGGCGCCGACTTCTTCCAGGCTTACGGTCCGCCGCAGCGGCGAATTGTACTCATTCCATTTCAGCATGTAGCGGAAGTCGCCGATACCAGCCGCGGCCAGCGTCTTGATCGGACCTGCCGAGAGCGCGTTGACGCGAATATTGTCCTTGCCAAGATCGGCGGCAAGATAACGCACGCTCGCCTCTAGCGCGGCCTTGGCGACACCCATCACGTTGTAATGCGGCATCCACTTTTCCGAGCCGTAATAGGTCAGCGTCAGGATCGAGCCGCCATCGTTCATCAGCTTCTCCGCACGCTGCGCGACGGCGGTGAGCGAGTAGCAGCTGATAAGCATGGTGTTGGTGAAATTGTCCGCTGTGGTGTCGAGGTAGCGGCCGTCGAGCTGGCTCTTGTCGGAGAAAGCGATCGCATGCACCACGAAATCGATCTTACGCCACTGCCTGCCGAGCTCGGCAAAGACAGCGTCGATCGTGGCGGGATCGGTGACGTCGCAATGCCCGAGCAGAATACCGCCGATTTCCCTGGCCAGCGGCTCGACCCGCTTCTTCAGCGCATCGCCCTGGAAGGTCAGCGCGACCTCGGCGCCCGCGTCGTGGCATGCCTTGGCGATGCCCCAGGCGATGGAGCGGTTGTTGGCGACGCCGAGGATCACTCCCCGCTTGCCCTGCATCAGACCTGACTTTGACGACATCGGCTCCCCGGTTACACGTGACCTGGCGTCTGGAGGTACAACAGCACTCCGCGGCGGAAAAGCCTAAATCCGGCATTAACGCTGTGCGCAACGACCTACAGGCCCGGAATAGTTCCTCCATTTGGGTGTTATGTTGGGAAAGCGGCGTTTGCGCCGACGTCACCGGACCCTGTGAGGCATGAGCGCGTTTCGCCAGAGTGTCGAAGCCATGATCCCGGCACTGCGCCGCTACGCGCGGGCGCTGGCGCGCGATACCGACATCGCCGACGACCTGGTGCAGGACACGCTGGTACGGGCGCTGCGCTCGGAAAGACTGTTTCTCGGCGGCGACGTGCGGAGCTGGCTCTACACGATCCTGACCAACCTCAACAAGAACCGGCGTCGCTCGCTCGCGAGACGTCCGCAATTCATGCCGTTGCTCGACAACAATCCCGACGCCAGCGGCACGGAAGCCGAAGGCCGCGACATAGCGCGGGCGCTGGCGACACTGGTTGAGGAGCAGCGCGCGGTGCTGCTGCTGGTGATGCTGGAAGGCCTCAGCTACCGCGAAGTCGCCGACATCCAGGGCGTGCCGATCGGCACTGTGATGTCACGGCTTGCCCGCGCACGTGCCCATGTCAAAGCTGTTTTGGAAGGCGAGCGTACTGCGTTGCGTCGGGTCAAATAACGGCGAGCGATTTGCATCGAAGAGATTTGAACAGGACTGGACAGAGACGACAATGACCGACCCTAACATTCCCGTCACCGAAGACGAGCTTCATGCTTACGTCGACAACGAGTTGCCGGCGGAGCGCCGCGGCGATGTCGAGGCGTGGCTGGCCGCGCGTCCCGATGACGCGGCACGGGTGCAATCATGGCGTGCGATGGCGGAGGCGCTGCATGCAAGGTACGATTCCGTCGTAGACGAGCCGGTGCCGAAGCGGCTCGAGCTCGAGCGGCTGGCGGGACCGCCGCGACGCTGGATGTACGGCGCGGTAGCGGCGACATTGGTCGCCTTCGTCGCCGGCGGCAGCGTCGGCTGGCTCGCGCATGGCGCGGCCGTCACGCCCTCGGCTTTCCAGCGTCTCACGGTCGAAGCGCTGGATGCGCACAGGCTCTACGTGGTCGAGGTGCGTCATCCCGTCGAGGTGGCAGGCAGCGATCGCGCGCACCTGACGCAGTGGCTGACCCGGCGTTGCGGCTGGAAGGTGCATGCGCCTGAACTGGAATCCGCGGGCCTGAAGCTGGTCGGCGGACGGCTGCTGCCTGGACCTGCAGGGCCGGCATCGTTCCTGATGTATGAAGGACCGTCGGGAGATCGCTTCACGGTCTACGCCGCAAAGGCGACGGTTGAGACGACTCAGATGCGCTATGCCTCGCAGGGCCGCGACAGCGCGATGTTCTGGGCGGAGCGCGGCGTCGGATTCGTGGTGTCAGGATCGGGCGACCGTGAGCGGCTGACCCAGATCGCCAAGCTGGTCTATGACGAGAGCGAGAAGCTCGGCGGCGACGTGCGTACCCGTTAAGGATTATTGCCAGCGTCCGGCGAAAATCTTGCTGGATCAAGACGATTGGCGGCCGAATTGCGGCGTAGCCTAATGTCCCAATTTGGACATTGAATATCTGGAATCAGACCACCGACGCGTCTCATTATCGCACCGGATGATCACGCGAAAATGAGTGGCGCTCGATCCGCCGATCGGCGCAAGCGGCCTCGATCGGGGTTTGGTACCGCGCTGGTCCCCCTTTCGAGGCCGCACCCCTTTTCGGGGGTCACGCCAACTGGCTCGCGCAAACCTTTCCGGCTCACGCGATTGAAGTACGGTCTGCGCCACGTTCCGGTTTTGCGGAACCTGATCGTCAGCCGAGGTCGCTGCGCGGATTGTAGGGATGTCCGTCGCGCCACTTTTGCATCAATTGCTCAAGCTCGCTGTGGTTCCCGTCGGGCAGGATGATTTTTGTGGTGACGAAGAGATCGCCGGCCCCGCCCGATTTCGGCAGGCCCTTGCCCTTCAGGCGGAAGGTGCGGCCGCTGGAGGTATTTTTCGGGATCGACAGCTCCACCGCCCCGCCCAGCGTCGGCACGCGAACTTTTCCGCCGAGCACCGCCTCGTAAAGCGTGATCGGCAGATCGACGCGCAGGTCGCTGCCGTCGACCTTGAAGAACGGATGCGGAGCGATGCTGACTGATATCAGCACATCGCCGGGACGGTGGCCCGGTGCGGTCTCGCCCTGCCCCTTCAGCCGGATCTGCTGGCCCGTGGTGACGCCGGGGGGAATCTTGACGTTGAGCTCCTTGCCGGTCGGCAGCCGCACGCGCTTCTCGGCGCCCTTGACGGCGTCTTCGAGCGAAACCGTGAGCGAAGCATTGACGTCAAGGTCGAGCCCCACGCCGCCAGTGTCGAAGTCAAACGGCGAGGCGCCGCCGCGCGCGCCACGACCGGCCGCGCCGCCAAACATGCTGTTGAGGATGTCCTCAAAACTGCCACCGGCGCCGCCCGCCCCGCCGCCGCCGGAGCGGAAGGTGTAGGTCTCGAAGCCGCCGGGGCCGGCGCGGCCCCGCGGGTCGCCGCCGCCAAAACCCTGGAAGCGCGGCTTGCCTTCGGCGTCGATCTCGCCACGATCGAACTGCTTGCGCTTGTCCTCGTCACCGAGGATTTCGTTGGCCGTGTTGATCTCGGCAAAACGCTCCGCGGCCTTCGGATCGCCCTTGTTGCTGTCGGGGTGATGCTTCTTGGCGGCCTTGCGAAAAGCGCTCTTGATGGCCGCAGCGCTGGCGCTCCGCGGCACCCCCAAGACCTCATAGGGGTCGCGCATCCGTCAAATCTCCTTTCGGGAAATCGCGTCCGTTGAATTCGGACAGAATAGCCATTTCCGCTTCATCTGGGGTGCCCGTTGCATTTTTGCAACTGGTCTGCCGGAAGAGCCCTAAGGTTTGCGCATGATCTTGTCCGAAAACCGGTCCCCACCTTGCGTTAACGCGGCCCTCGGGTCGGGATCATGCTCGCTTAACTCCGTCTCCACGGCTTCAGCGTGTGAATTTCCCAGCGGCCATGGCCGGCCTGGCAGGCGGCGCCCTGCAGCCAGCTTTCGGTACGGCCATTGACGTAGCTTGCCAGAAAATCCCGGCAGGTGCGGCCCTCGCTGGCATAAGCCTGCGCCAGCGGTGTCACCGAGCCGCGAGCCCCGGTTTCGGGGTTCGCCCAGGGCTGGCTGGTGTCCTTGTCCCCCTTGGTGAGCACGTCAGAGGCGGCAGTGCGGGCAAAGGCGAGATCGCTTTCCGTTGGCGCCGGCTCTTGCCCCGCAATCGAGCCGGTCACCACCTCGTTCTCCTCCCCCTTGGAGAAGAAGCCGCCGATGCCGTCGCGGGAAAAGCTGCAGCCGCCGGAGCTGGCGCCGATTAGAAACAGTGTAACCATCGTGCCGAACGGCCGGATCGCCGATAGGCCAATGCGTCCCCAT
>DATEJC010000560.1:0-6481 GCA_035278345.1 Bradyrhizobium sp.
CAGTTCATGGCGGGCAAGGGCATGGACGTGCGGCCGCATCCGCATATCGGGCTTGCCACCGTCACTTATCTGTTCGACGGCTCGATCATGCACCGCGACAGCGAGGGCAACATCCAGGAGATCCAGCCCGGCGCGATGAACCTGATGACCGCGGGCCGCGGCATTGCGCATTCCGAGCGCACGCCGGATGTACAGCGCCGCGACGGGCAGAAGATGCTGGGACTGCAGAGCTGGATCGCGCTGCCGAGCGGATCGGAAGAGATCGCGCCGTCGTTCCAGCACTATGCGGCTGAAAGCCTGCCGACCGTGAAAGAGAGCGGCTTCACCGCGCGCATCATTGCAGGCTCTGCTTTCGGCGTGACGTCGCCGGTCAGCATGGTCTCGCCCTGGTTCTACACCGAGGTGACGGCGCAGGCGGGCACCAAGGTGCCGCTCGATCCCGATCACGAGGAGCGCGCGATATATGTCGTCGACGGCGAGGTCGAGATCGCGAACGAGCGCTATGAGGGGCCGCGGCTCCTGATCTTCCGGCCCGGCGATCGCATCACGGTGAAGGCCACAAAACCGACACGGATGATGTTTCTGGGCGGCGACGCGCTCGAAGGCCCGCGGCATATCTGGTGGAATTTCGTCTCCTCCAGCAAGGAACGCATCGAGCAGGCCAAACAGGACTGGAAAACCGGCCGATTTGCCGCCGTTCCGCAGGAACATGAGTTCATTCCGCTGCCGGAGTAGGCTAATCCCTCTCTCCTGAACGTGACTTTTGTTCGCGCATGATCACTTCCGAAAACCGGTCGCCGCTTTTCGGGATCATGCGCAGGAGAGGCTCTCATGAACGCCATGCTCGCCAGCGATTTGCCTTTGCCCCGGATCGGACGCGGCAAGGTGCGCGACATCTATGCCGTCGGCGAGGACCGCGTGCTGCTGCTCACCACCGACCGCATCAGCGCCTTCGACGTCGTGATGGCCGAGACCATCCCGATGAAGGGCGCCGTGCTGACGCAGATCAGCGCCTGGTGGTTCAAGCGGCTCGAGGGCATCGTGCCGCATCACATGATCAGCGCCGATGCGGATTCGATCATCGGAGAGGTACCTGCGCTGAAAAATCACCGCGCCGATATTCTCGGCCGGGCCATGCTGTGCAAGCGCACCACGGTGTTTCCGATCGAATGCGTGATCCGCGGCTACATTTCTGGCTCCGCCTGGAAGGAGTACGCCGCACAGGGAACGTTGGCCGGCGAGAAACTGCCTGACGGCCTCACCGAGAGCGCCAAACTCGAGCCCTCGATCTTCAGCCCGGCGACCAAGGCGGAGACCGGCCATGACGAGAACATCACGGTGGCGCGCGTGCGCGAGATCGTCGGCGACGAGGTCGCCCACAAGCTCGAGCAGATGGCGCGTACGGTCTATACGCTGGGCGAGAGGATCGCGCGCGACCAAGGCATCATCATCGCCGACACCAAGTTCGAGTTCGGCCGCGACAGCGACGAGCGCATCATCCTGATCGACGAGGTGATGACGCCGGACTCGTCGCGCTTCTGGGCGACCGATGCCTACAAGCCCGGCCAGCCGCAGCCGAGCTTCGACAAGCAGCCGCTGCGCGACTATCTTGATAGCGAGCGAAAAGCCGGCCGCTGGAACGGCGACGCGCCCGCGCCGAAGTTGCCGGCGAGCGTGGTGGAGGCGACGAGCAAGCGGTATCTCGAGGCGTATCGGCGCGTGACGGGAAGCGAGTTGAAGATTTGAGGCACACGCTGGCGGCCGTGCACCGCCGGGCCTCGACGCAAAAACGCGAAAACAACCCCATGCAAAGTAGACCAGGCACTGCAAGGCGGCCGTAGCACGGGCTCATGAGACGAATTTGTCGCTACGATTCCCAATGTCGTCCCGGCGAAGGCCGGGACCCATGGCCACCAACGTCAATTGTTGAGACTCGCCGTGGCTCCATCTCGATCCGACCGCGTGCATTTGTGGTTATGGGCCCCGGCCTGCGCCGGGGCGACTCCGGCCGAGAGGCACGTCGCGATGGCATTGCCGCTCTCGTGACGCTAGGCTCTCCCAGAACAATTGGGAGGCGCACATGGCCGAAGAAAATTCCGTTCTCGTCGACCGCGAGGGCGCGGTGACCGTCATCTCCATCAACCGTCCGCATTGCCGCAATGCCGTGGACGGCGCCACCGCGCGAAAGCTGTATGACGCCTTTCTCGCCTTCGACGCCGACAAGGACGCCTCGGTTGCCGTGTTCACCGGCACCGGCGGCTATTTCTGCGCCGGCGCCGACCTCAAGAAAGTCGCAGCCGGTGACCCCGAGAAGAAGCGCGAGCTCGGTGGCTTCGACACCATCGCGCCGATGGGGCCGAGCCGGCTCCGGCTGTCGAAGCCGGTGATCGCTGCGGTCGAGGGCTTTGCAGTGGCGGGCGGCATGGAGCTTGCGCTGTGGGCCGACATGCGCGTCGTGGCGGAGGATGCGACCTTCGGCATCTTCTGCCGCCGTTTTGGCGTGCCGCTGATCGATCTCGGCACCATACGCCTGCCGCGGCTGATCGGGCATTCGCAGGCGATCGACCTCATTCTCACCGGACGGCCCGTCGGCGCGCAGGAGGCGCTGCGCATGGGCCTCGCCAATCGCGTGGTAGGCCGCGGCGAGGCGGCTGCGCATGCGATTGCGCTGGCGCAGGAGATCGCGCGCTTCCCGCAAACCTGCCTGCGCGCCGACCGGCTTTCGGCGCTGCGGCAATGGGATCTTTCCGAAGAGGACGCGATCTCCAACGAAATGCGCGGCGGGCTGGAAGTGATTGCGTCAGGCGAGACGTTTTCCGGCGCGGCGCGGTTTGCCTCCGGAGTCGGACGGCACGGCGCGTTCAGCCAGGATTAGCTGGCGAAAGCCCGGCGCGCCCGCCAGATTCCTGTTTGCGGGCGCGCCACGTTCGTTTACCAGTATCGACGGGTCTAGCAGGACTGATTGCGCGGTGGCTCGTCGATTTGGTTTGTTCACTTTTGATCGTAAGGCAGGTTCGGTAGTCCATGACGTGCTTGGCGGTGGCGCCGCCAGCATCCTGACCGTCACGTTCGGGCTGTCCTACTCGGTCCTGATTTTCGCCGGGCCGCTGGCGCCGTTTCTTTCCCATGGCATCGCGGCCACCTTCGCCGCATCGGCAATCATCAGCGCCGTGCTCGCTTGCGGCAGCTCCTTCCCGTTCGCGACCGGCGGACCGGAGAGCTCGACCGCGGCAATGACGGCAATCCTGGCGGCGACCCTGGCCGAACGCGTGGCGGCTGCCAATCCCTCCGCCTCGCTGCTCGAGCCAACCCTGATCACGCTCGGGCTGACGAGCCTCGTGACCGGGCTGGTGCTCTGCAGTTTCGGCGTCACGCGAATGGGTCGCGCGATCCGCTATGTACCCTACCCCGTCGTGGGCGGCTTCCTCGGCGCCACCGGCTTCCTGATCCTGCTCGGCGCCGTCAGGGTGATCACCGGCCACCGGCTGCAGCTGTCGACGCTCGGCGAATTCGCGAATGCCACGGCGCTGTCCGAACTCGGCGCCGCGGCGATTGTAACACTGATCCTCTTCATCACCCGGCGTCGCTCCAGCAGCCCGTTCGGCCTGCCGGCGATCCTGATCGCCGGCGTGATCGCCGCCCAAATCGGGTTCTGGATCGCCGGGATGACCCTCACGCAGGCGCAGGACGCAGGCTGGGTGCTCAAGCCCCCGCCACCGGTCTCGCTGACCTTGGCCTGGAGCGAGATAGGCCATTATCCATGGCGCATCTTTGGCGACCTGACAGTCGACGTGATTGCGGTCATTTTCGTGACCGCGTCGAGCGCCCTGTTCAACACGACCGGCGTCGAAGTCGCGATCCAGCGCGAGGCCAATCTCGAACGGGAGCTCAACGTCACCGGGCTCGCCAACATCCTGTCCGGCGTCTTTTCCGGCTACACCGGCTGCATATCGATGAGCCGCACGATCCTGAGCTACAAGACCGGTGCCCGCGGCCGGCTGTCGGGACTGACGGTTGCCGTGATCTGCCTGCTGATGCTGGCCGGCGCACCGGTGTTGCTCGGCCATGTGCCCACTTTTGTGCTGGGTGGGCTGCTGATCCTTCTCGGTGCCGACCTGCTGCATAAATGGATCATCGACTCGCGCAAGCGTCTCTCGGTCACTGAGTATCTGTCGCTCCTGGCGATCATTGTCATTATCGTGCAATGGGGATTCTTGCCGGGCGTGCTGATCGGCGTGATCATCGGCTGCGCCACTTTTGCGTTCAGCGCGTCGCGGATCGACTCCATCAAATTTCACTTCGACGGCTCGGAGTATCGCTCTTCGCTCGACCGCTCGCGCGACGATCAAGCCGTGCTCTCGGCACATGGCGGCGCCATCCAGGGGCTGAACCTGCAGAGCTACCTGTTCTTCGGTTCGGCCAACCGGCTGGCTCAGCATGTCAAGGCATTGCTTCAGCGCCATCCCGAATGCCGCTATCTCCTGTTCGACTTCAAGCTGGTCACCGGCATCGATTCATCCGCCGCCTACAGCTTCACCCAGATCAAGCGTGTCGCCGATGAGCGTGGTGTCCGCCTGGTCCTCGTGCATCTGGCGGCATCCGCCGAAAAGGCGTTACGATCGAGCGGCTTTCTGGTTGGCGATGTCCATGTCGTATCCGAGCTCGATCACGCGCTGGAATGGTGCGAAAACGAAATCATCGCGCGCCATCAGGACCGCGCGCAGGAAGAGGCCAGCCTGCGCGACTGGTTCGCGCAGATGCTCGGCAATGAGCTTGATGCCAGCGAGCTGATCAACCACTGCGCGCGGATCGAGGTGGCGGAAGGTGACGTCATCGTGAGCGCAGGCGCGGCGGCCGATTCCATGCATTTCATCCTCGACGGCCGCGTCGGAGTGATGATCCCCGGTGAAGGGGGAAGGCCGACGCGCGTGCGCAGCCTTGGCCGCTACACAACGATTGGCGAGATGGGGCTGGTTTCGGGCGCGCCGCGCAGCGCGACGATCCAGGCCGAGGTCGCCAGCGTGCTCTACGTGCTGAGCAAGGCGCAGTTCGACGCGATCAAGACCGGGCAGCCGCAGCTCGGGCAGAAACTGCTGACGTATTTCATGACGGTAATGGCGGAGCGGCTGACCTTTGCCAACCGCATGATTGCGGTCTTGCGAAGGTAGGATTCTCGAAGCCTGCTATACAGCGTCATTGCGAGGAGCAACGCGACGAAGCAATCCAGCTCGCCACAAGCTGATAGCTGGATTGCTTCGCTTCGCTCGCAATGACGGACTACACCCCGGCCATCATCACGTATTTGATCTCCACATATTCTTCCATGCCGTGATGCGAGCCTTCGCGGCCGAGGCCCGATTCCTTGACGCCGCCGAAGGGCGCGACTTCCGTCGTGATCAGGCCGGTGTTGACGCCGACCATGCCTGATTCCAGCGCTTCCGCGACGCGCCAGACGCGGCCGAGGTCGCGGGAATAGAAATACGACGCCAGGCCGAACGGCGAGTTGTTGCACATCGCGATCACGTCGGCCTCGTCCTTGAAGCGGAACACCGGAGCGAGCGGGCCGAACGTTTCCTCATGCGCGACCAGCGCGTCGGGTTTCACATTCGACAGCACCGTCGGCTCGAAGAAGCTGCCGCCGAGCGCGTGGCGCTTGCCGCCGGTGACGATCTTCGCGCCGCCCTTCACGGCGTTGTCGATATGCTTCTCGACCTTGAGCACCGCGTCCATGTTGATCAGCGGGCCCTGCACGACGCCCTGCTCCGTTCCGTCGCCGATCTTCATCGCCGCGACCTTCTTCGACAGTTTCTCCACGAACTCGTCGTAGATCTTGTCCTGGGCATAGATGCGGTTGGCGCAGACGCAGGTCTGGCCCATGTTGCGGTATTTCGAGACGATGGCGCCCTCGACGGCGGCATCGATGTCGGCGTCGTCGAACACCACGAACGGCGCATTGCCGCCGAGCTCGAGGCCGAGCTTCTTCACGCCGACGGACGCCTGCTGATAGAGGATCTTGCCGACTTCGGTGGAGCCGGTGAAGCCAACGAAGCGCACGGCGGGATGCTCGCAAAGCACCTTGCCGATCGCCGACGAATTGCCGGTCAGGATATTGAACACGCCCTTGGGCACGCCGGCCTTTTCGGCGAGCGCAACCAGCGCCAGCGCGGTGAGCGGGGTTTCATTGGCGGGCTTGAGCACCACAGTGCAGCCGGCCGCGAGCGCGGGCGAGACCTTTCGCGTGATCATCGAGCACGGGAAATTCCACGGCGTGATGGCGCCGCAGACGCCAATCGGCTGCTTGATCGCGAGCAGGCGCGCATCTACCCGCTGCGTCGGGATAGTCTCGCCATAGACGCGGCGGGCTTCTTCCGCAAAGAACTCGACATAGGCGCCGCCGATGTCGACTTCGCCGAGCGCTTCGGCCAACGGCTTGCCCTGCTCGGAGGTGAGGATCAGCGCGAGGTCATCGCGATTGGCAGCG
>DATEJC010000561.1:0-3564 GCA_035278345.1 Bradyrhizobium sp.
GTGGCGCGACGCAATATGCCCAGTGCGTCGCGCCCATGACCAAGCTGTGGCAGCGCTTGGCCACCGGCGGCTCTTTTCCCGGCTGTAGCGGCGGCGGTGTTGCTCGTACCAAGGTCTACGATCGCGATTCCGCAACGCGGCGCCGGGTTGTCATGACCTTCAGCGATGGACGCCGCGAGACCTACTCGCTGGCCCATATCGAGCGGCTGCAGGATCTCGCTCGATGATCCTCAACCTCGCCAGTCTTCTCGCCCTTGCAGGCTCATGCGCGCCAAGCGTGGCGCCTGAGACACTGATCTCGATCGTTCACACGGAAAGCCGGTTCAACACGCTGGCGATCGGGGTCAACAGTCCGGGTGCGCGCAAGCCAGCGCCGGCGACGAAGGCACAGGCGATTGCCGCCGCGCGTCGCCTCATTCGCCAAGGCTACAACATCGACTTGGGCCTGGGGCAGATCAACAGCGCCAACCTCAGATGGCTCGGTCTGTCGGTGGAGGATGCCTTCGAGCCGTGCCGCAACCTTGCCGCCGCCGCGCGGGTGTTGACGACCAACTATCAGTCGGTGGCGCACTCCGCCCAGAGTTCGGACCATGCGATCGCAACAGCGCTCTCGCTCTACAATACCGGCGATCGGCGGCGCGGCTTTCGCAATGGTTATGTCGCCCGGGTTTATGCCAGCGCGTCGACCATCATCCCCCTGATCCGCGGCAGGCTAACAGCGCCGGTCCTGCTGGCGCGCGTCCAGCTTGCCGACGCGGCGATCGCCAAACCGCAACCCTCTGGGCTCGCGGCGACGCAGGCGGCCGGTTGGAACACCGCTGCCGATGCCCGGCAAGCCTCGCTCATGGTCTTCGGGGACGGGGCAACTTCTCAGAAAGGACAGCATCCATGACAGCGATCACCGCCCGCCTGGGCTCCCAGCCCCAATGGGCGCGTCTTCTGCTGCGCATCGCCGGCATCGTCGGCCTGGCGATGCTTCTCTCGTTGCTGCTGAGTGATCCTGCTCATGCGCAAGGCGCGGACGGCATCACGTCCATGGCGGAGAACATCAAGACCTGGCTGACGGGAACTTTCGCCAAGACGATCGCGGTCATCGCCGTCGTCATCGTCGGCTTCATGTTCTTCACCGGACGGGCGAGCCTCGGCCTTTTGGTGACGGTCATCGTCGGCATTTTCATCGTCTTCAGCGCGCAGTGGATCGTCGATACCATCACGGGTGGCGCGTGAAGGAGGCCGCGCCCTCGAACGAGCGGCTGCGCGAGGAAACGCTTTTCCTTGCGGTGACCCGGCCGACGATGTGGCTGGGCGTGCCGCTCGAGGCGTCCTTGCCGATTGCGCTTGCTGCCTGTCTCACCCTGATCGTCAGCGGCAATCCGCTTTACGCGGGGGCGATCGGGGGCGCCTGCCTAGCGGTGGCGCGCCTCATCGTGCGCCACGAGGCCAATGCCTTTCGCCTGCTATGGTTATGGACTTTGACCAAGGCGCGCTGCCGGAACCGCAGCTGGTGGGGCGGCAGTTCCTATTCGCCGCTGCCGGTCGCGGGGATGAAGCGCAAGGGTTTCGCGCGTGGCTAGCGCCGCCGCCCAGCTGCCGCCACGCAAGACCCCCTGGCGGGTTCTGGCCCGAGAGGCGGAGCCCGGGCGCTATCTGCCCTATGCCCGCCATGTGACGCCCGATGTGATTGCGCTCGATAACGGCGATCTCATGATGATGTTCCGTCTCGAAGGGCTGGCTTGCGAGACGGCTGATCCGATCCACCTCAACGATTGGCACGAGAAGCTCAACGGCACCTGGCGCAACATCGCCGACGATCGGCTTGCGATCTGGACCCACATCGTCCGCTCAGCCGTAGGGGACTATCCCGAAGGGCAGTTCCGCTCAAAGTTCGCCGCCGAGCTCGACGGCAAATATCGCGCGCGCGTCACTGCCAAGCGGATGTTCGTCAATGAGCATTATCTGACGCTGCTCATGCGTCCGGCAGTCGGATCGGCCGACCGGACCGGGCTGCTGCTCAAGCGGATCGCGAAAGCCAAGGCCGCAGAAGAGGAGGTCGATCCCGATGAACTGGCGCGCTTCGAGGAGAAGGCGCGCGACATCGAGAAGCTGCTCCGCCGCTGCAGTCCGGCGCGCCTGGCTCTCTACGAGCATAATGGCCTGATCTTCTCCGCCCCGCTTGAGGTGCTCGAGCAAGTGATGATGGGTGCGCGATCAAGGGTTCCGCTCGTCCGCGGTCATCTGGGATCCGCGCTTTACGGCGAGCGCGTGATTTTCGGACGTGAGACGGTCGAGATCCGTGCCCATGACACGAGCCGCTGGCAGGGAATCTTCGGGATCAGGGAATATCCCGCGCTGACGCGCCCGGGACAGATGAATGCCTTGCTCGGCCAGGATTTCGCCTTCGTCGTCTCGCAATCCTTCACCTTCATGGGCAAGGCGCGGGCAGCCGAACGTCTACGCCGCCGGCAAAACCAAATGGCCTCGACCGAGGATGCCGCAGCGAGCCAGGCACTCGATCTCGCCGATGCCGCCGACGATCTGCAAAGTAATCGTTTCGTGCTGGGGGAGCATCATTTCTCGCTGGCCGTCTTCGCCGACAGCCAGAGGCTGCTTGCCGACAATCTCTCGGCCGCGCGCGCGGCGCTGGCGGACGCCGGTTTGGTGGCGGCGCGGGAAGGAGCAGCGCTTGAAGCGGCGTTCTGGGCGCAGCTGCCCGGAAATTTTGCCTGGCGGGCGCGGCCGGCGGCGATCACCTCGCGCAATTTTGCCGCCTTGGCGCCGTTCCATACCTATCCCGCGGGCCGGGCCAAGGGGAACCATTGGGGGCCTGCGATCGCCATGATGAAGACGGCCGCGCAATCGCCCTATTATTTCAACTTCCATGTCGGCGACTTGGGCCACACGCTGATCATCGGTCCTTCCGGCTCGGGCAAGACCGTCGTCCAGAATTTTCTGATGGCGCAGCTTGAGAAAACGGGCGCGCAGCAGATATTCATCGATAAGGACCGCGGCGCGGAGATTTATGTCCGATCCGCGGGCGGGATCTATCTGACGCTGAAGAATGGGGAGCCTACAGGTTTCGCGCCTCTGCGGGCGCTCGACTATGGTCCGCGCAATCTTGTTTTCCTCGGGCGCTTGATCCGCCAACTGGTGACGCCGGTCGGAGGTCAGCTCGGCGTCACGCAAGAGCGCATGATCGACGAGGGGTTGGCCTCGCTCGGGCGCCTCGCGCCGGAGGACCGGTCCATTCTCGCGCTTCGCCAGTTGCTCGGCCAGCGCGACCCGGAAGGCATCGGCGCTAGGCTGGAGAAATGGGCGCGGGGCGGATCGCTCGGCTGGGTGTTCGACAATGAGATCGACGCTTTGTCGCTTGAGGCGCCGTTTGTCGGCTTCGACATGACCGATTTTCTCGACAACCCCGAAGTCCGCACGCCGCTCATGATGTACATGTTCCACCGGATCGACGGTCTCCTCGACGGCCGGCGGCTTGTGATCGACATCGACGAATTCTGGAAAGCCTTGGGGGACGATGCGTTCCGCGCCTTCGCGCAGGACGGCCTCAAGACC
>DATEJC010000562.1:0-5762 GCA_035278345.1 Bradyrhizobium sp.
TCGGGATAGCCGTCCTTGATCTCGGAGTCCTTGGAGTAATAGCCGTTGCCGAGCAGGCTGACCTTGCGCTTGGTGCCGTCAGGCAACGTCTCCTCGCGCTCCACGCCGAAGCGGGCGCGGAAGGTGCCGCCGCCTTCCTTGATCGACAAATTGGTGTTGTAGAGCAGCGGCGTGCCGGGATGCCTGAATTCCGGCGTGCCCCAGCACGGCCACGGCAGGCCGTAATAGTCACCCTTGTTCGGCCCCGTCGTGGCCTTCTGGGTGAGCATGTCGAAGTCTTTCTGGTTCGCCATGTGCGACTTCAGCCGCTCCGGCGACTGGCCGCAATAGCCCGTGGACCAGCCGCCGCGGTTGATTTCGCGGGTGATGTCCTCGACCACGGGCAGATTGTTCTCGACCTTGATGTTCTTGAACATCAGGTCGGCAAAGCCGAGCTTCTTGGCGAGGAGATACATCACCTCGTTGTCGTCCTTGCACTCGAAGATCGGCTTGACGATCTGCTCGCCCCACTGGATGGCGCGGTTGGAGGACGTACGCGAGCCTGATGTCTCATAGCTGGTCGCGATCGGCAGCAGATAGGTGTTGTTCTTGCGTCCCGGCGCCAGCGCCGCCCAGGTGGTCGGCACGGGGTCGGCGACGACGAGCAGGTCGAGCGCCTCGATGCCCTTCTGCGCGTCGGGCATGCGGGTGACGGTGTTGCCGCCATGGCCCATCACGAACATCGCCTTGATGAGATCCTTCTGCGCCACGTCCTTCTTGTCGTACAGCGTCGCGTCGAACCAGCGGGTCGACGGGATGCCGGGCGTGTTCATGGTGTTGGAGACCTTGCCGTCGGCCGCCGTGATCTTGTCGAAGCGGTCGACGAACCAGTCGTACGGCACGTCCCAGACCCGCGCCCAATGCCGCCAGGCGCCTTCGACGAGACCGTAATAGAGCGGCAGCGTCACGATATCGAGGCCGAGGTCGGTGGCGCCCTGCACGTTGGTATGGCCGCGGAAGATGTTGGCGCCGGTGCCGGGGGCGCCGACGTTGCCGGTCGCGAGCAGCGCAACGCAGAATGCGCGGACGTTGGCCGTGCCGACGGTGTGCTGGGTCGCGCCCATGCACCAGATCAGCGTCGAGGGCTTTTGCGTCGCGAACATCTTGGCGACGCGCTCGAGCTGCGCGGGCGGCACGCCGGTGATCTGCTCGACGACGTCAGGCGGATATTTCTCGACCTCCTTGCGAATGTCGTCCATGCCGTAGACACGCTGTTCGATGAACTGCTTGTCTTCCCAGCCGTTCTTGAAGATGTGCCAGAGCATGCCCCAGATCACGGGAATGTCCGTGCCGGAGCGGATACGCACATATTCAGTGGCATGCGCGGCGGTGCGGGTCATGCGCGGATCGATCACGATCATGTTGGCGCGCTGCATTTCCTTGCCTTCCAGCACGTGCTGCAAGGACACCGGATGCGCCTCGGCGGGGTTGCCGCCCATGATGATCATGGTCTTGGAGTTGCGGATATCGGTGTAGCTGTTGGTCATTGCGCCGTAGCCCCAGGTATTGGCTACGCCGGCGACCGTCGTGGAGTGACAGATACGCGCCTGGTGGTCGGAGTTGTTGGTGCCCCAGAACGCCGCAAGCTTGCGGTTGAGGTAGGAGCCCTCATTGGTGAACTTCGCCGAACCCAGCCAATAGACGGAGTCGGCGCCGTTCTTGGCGCGGATCTGCAGCAGCTTGTCGCCGATCTCGTTGATCGCGACGTCCCAGGAGATGCGGGTCCACTGTCCGTCCACCAGCTTCATCGGATAGCGCAGGCGGCGATCGCCATGCACGATCTCGCGGGTCGCGGCGCCCTTGGCGCAATGCGAGCCGCGGTTGATCGGCGATTCCCAGCCGGGCTCCTGCCCTACCCACACGCCGTTGACGACTTCACCGATCACGGTGCAGCCGACGGAACAATGCGTGCAGATGTTCTTCTTGGTGACGGCGCCCGCCGTCAGGGGGCCTGCGGCCGCAGCGTCAGCCTTGCGGACGCTGCCGAGCGGCAGCGTGCTCAGCGCAGCAAGTCCGCCACCGGCCAGGCCCGAGCGGCGCAGGAAGGTGCGGCGATCGAGCCCCGTGGCCTGTCCGGCCAGTTGCTCGGCGACGGCGCCGCGGGACGCGGTTTCGGAACGCGTGCGGTGAGTTTTCTTGATCAGCACGGCGGACCTCCCTCAGCGCGGATAGCTGTTGACGCGGTAGTACGTCTTGATGTGGTCAGTTTCCTTGTAGCGCGCCTTGCGCTTCTCATCGTTGGTCTCGTTGTCGGCGCGCGCCGGCCCAGTCAGGGGCGCCGCCACCGCCGCACCTGCGCCGACCGCGCCGATGCCGACCTTGCGAAGGAAGTCGCGCCGGCCGACGGTCGTTTTCTTTTCGTCCTTCATCGCATCTCTCCCGGACCAAAGCATTGGTCAGTTGGCGAACTTGAAAGCTTCCGTTTCGATTTCCAGGAACAGCCGGCCAAGCGTGCCGACTGACCTGTAGAATTTTGCGGCTTCTGCCGTTTCGAGATCGGCGAACATGCGGCCCATCCAGGGCGCGATGTGCTTCTCGAAGAATTTTCGCTGCTGCTCCTCCGTTGCGTCAAAGCGCCCGTCGGCAAAGCCGGCCATGATCTCACACAGCGTCGCGGCGTTATCCTCAGGCTCCGGATTGTTCTCGGCGCGCTCGATGCCGAAGGCGATGAGATCGCCGCGCAGCCGCGCCAGCGGCCGCTCATGCAGGAAGCCCGTCAGGTAGTAGGAGGCATAGGGAAGGATTTCGCCGCGCCCGACGCCGATGAAGAGGTCGAAATATTCGCGCTCGACATTGGCGGCGACGGCGACCTGTGCGGCTTCGGCAAGTGCCGCATGGGCACGGCCGAGGTGCGTGTCGTCGCCTCCAAGCGTCGCGATCGCGCCAAGGAGCTTCTTCGAGGGCGGCGCTGACAGGAGCGAGGATAGCAGCAGATATTGGTGGGCACGGGCAGCATCGACGGGATCAACGGCATGATCGGGGACCGCGAACCCGCTCTCATCATAAAGATCGGGACGAAGTTCGCGGCGCGAAATTCCCGTCGCGGCCTCAACCGCAATCACACGTTGAGCCGGTACCCGGCTCCAGTTGGAAACCGACGGCTGGGCAATGCCGATTTTTCGGGCAAGTTCGGCGACCCCGCCTGCCTTGTCGATTGCGCGCGCTAGACCGGGATCCCGCACCTGGACCTCCGTCCCCCCAGCAGATTCATTAGATGTCCCGCTTGGATTTAGTCTTGTTCTAAAAAGACTAATGGCCCGCGGAAAGCGGGTCAATCGATTCGAAATAGCCTGTGACTATGCCTTTGGTCGCAGGTGCTCAGCTTGGCAACGCGCCGCCATGTGTGCGCCGCCGGACCGGCATAACATCGCCTTCTTCGTCGGAAGCTTCTGGTTGCGCCGCAGCAACCGGCTCTTCCCGCGATTCAGCCAGCGGCGTCGCAGCGACGGGAGCACCCGGAGGCGCGTCGATTACCGAAACATCGCGCTGTTGGTCCGGTTTTCCCGGCACTTGTTCCTTTTCGGGCAACTCAGAGGCCAGTTTCTCCGCAGCATCCCGCACGCCGCCGATGACGCGCTCCACCATCGCGCCGATCTGCTCCGGAGTGCCTTGCAGCGCACCGAAACCGGGCATGGCGTTCGGATCGGTAAAATCCCATGCATTCTCTGCAAGCCCGACAAAGTCGCGGATCGCAGGATCGGCAGCCCAAGCGCGGCGAAGCGCCGCACGGCTCAGCTCAGCCGGAATTCCCTTGCGCAGGAATTCGGTGATGTCGGTCGCCGCCGTGATCGAATCGAGCGACGGCAATTTTGACAGATCGATCTCGGGCTCCGGTGGATTCGAGGGCGGCCTCAGCGCCGCCTCGGCCGCAGGCGGTGGCTGCTCGACCACCTTGGCTTCTTGCTTGCGACGCGACCAGCGCTTTAGAAATTCCTCGTCGCTCATTCGTTTCCGCCTTCTTGACGGCGCGCCAGCGCTTCCGGATTAGCGCGATCGCGTTTGCGTTTGACGAACTCCCGCTCGACATGGTGTTCGGCAACAAAGCGTTCAACGACTTCCCGCATCACATCCGGCATCGGCACCGCTTCGACGAGATTGCCGCCGGCCTCGGTGAAAACCTCTCCTTCCGCAGGATCTGCCGTCACCGCGGCCAACGTGTAGGGCCAGTTGCCCTCGCTCGGGCTCAGCACGACCCAGAGCATCGGGCTGCCAGTCGCGAGATTGTCGCGATAGCGCGCCGTTTCAGTGCGATGCAGGTCGACGGTCCGGCTGCCGGCATAAAACAGCACGGCCTCGCCCTCCTCGCGCAGCACGCTCCATGGCGCCATGTCGGGTGCATCCGGTAACACGCCAACCGGCCGCCACAGGAAATCAATCCAGGGCGAATCCGCCTTGCCGCGTTCGACAACGACGCCAACCGTCAGCTGCGTGAGCGGCGTGGAACTCATGTAGCGGCCTCCAGATGTCGGACCGGCAAACCCGTCAGCAGATTCTGCGGTTTCAGGCGCACCAGCTTTTGCGCCGACATCGCCATGATCAGATAGACCGGCTCGCGCCCGACCTCTTCCAGCACCAGCGCCGGATCGGCAAAGGTCAGACGATATAATCCGAGCACGCGGCCATTGGTTTCTTCGTCCAGCGCCTCGCCATGCCAGAGGCGATCGCCGATCGCGGTCGCATCGGTATCGAGCCCGACATACCAGGCGAGTTTTGCGTCGCGCAGTTCGGTCAGCGGCTCGAGCGAAACCTCGATGCCGAGCAGGTGCGCCACCCAGCGCGTGATCACGCTCGCCAAAGCCGCCTGTCCGCGGCGCCCGGCGGTGAGATCGAGGCCCATGTCAAACTGGTCGCTGCGGTGCCAGTAATGTTCGGCATTGTCCTCGTCGAGCACCTCGACCTCGACGTCATGGACCGCCCCCAGCATCGACATCAGCGACAGCACAGGGGTGGGATTGACGCCGCCGATCACCTCGGCGTCGCCCAGCAGGACCGAGCTTTCGTGCAGCATCAGCCGCTGGGTACGGAAGAACAGCTCGGCGGCGCGCAGCACGAACGGGTCTTCGCAGCCGTCGAGCGCGTTGCGCAGGATGACATGAACGAGTTGATTGACGAACAGCGGCGGCAGATGGACCGAACCTGAGCGGATCAGGGCGAGATAGGCCGCTTCCAGCGTCGCATGCCGCAGCAGGAGATCGCGGAACGCCAGCACGAACTGCCAGTTTTCGCGGGCGTCGGCGTCGGCGATCTCAGCAATTTCGCCGGCTTCCACGGGCCTGCGCGGCTCCGCCAATAGTTCGCGATGCAGCCGCCGCTCGACGGCGCAGGCGTCCTCCGGCGGCATCAATTCCGGCCGGGCAAAATAGGCTTTCAAGAACTCGTCGGTGACGACCAGCCCGCCGCTATCGTTGCGGTCGAGCAGATGATGGCCGCAGGAGATCCAGAAATCGTTCATCGGCGCGGCGGCTCCACGGTCATGTCGGCAAGATTGAGATGGGAATCGGGCTCGGCATCGTCCTCGATCTCCATGAACGAAAACGCCTTGCTGTGGCGATCCTGCCCTTCCTTTAGCTGCAGCCGGCGGAAGGATTCCCGCACGTCGCCGTCAATGACCGCGCGATGCACCGCAATCAGGCTGGAGATCGGATGCGTGCACAGCGATTCCACGAAGGCGACCTCCTCTTCCGCTGCAGGCTGCGCCGTCGCAAGGTCGGGTGCGCCGAATT
>DATEJC010000563.1:0-4172 GCA_035278345.1 Bradyrhizobium sp.
GTCTATCCCCTGACCGAAGGCCTGGCGCTGGGCTCGCTGCGCCGGGCAGTCGGTCAAGCCTTGCAGAAACTGCCGGCGCTGCCGGAATGGATCAGCCCGGATGTGATCCGCCGCTGCAAGTTCCCGCCGATCGCCGAAGCGTTCCGTCGCGTGCACCAGCCGGTCGAACTCACCGATATCCTGCCCGACGGTCCGTTTTGGTCTCGGCTCGCGTTCGATGAACTGCTCGCGGGCCAATTGGCGCTGGCGCTGATCCGCGCTCAACTGCGGCGGCCGGCGGGCGATCGCAATGCCGGCGACGGCCATTTGCGCAAGCAGATCATCGACGCGCTGCCCTATGCGTTGACCTCGTCGCAGCGGCAAGCGGTCGCCGCCATCACCGACGATCTGCGCCAGCCCGTGCGCATGCTGCGGCTGCTGCAGGGCGACGTCGGCTCCGGCAAAACCGTGGTGGCGCTGCTCGCGGCCGCCGCCGTGACGGAAGTCGGCAAGCAGGCGGCGCTGATGGCGCCGACCGAAATCCTGGCGCGGCAGCACATCAAGACCATCGCGCCGCTCGCCGAGCGCGCCGGTCTCAGGGTTGATATCCTGACCGGCCGGGAGAAGGGCAAGGAGCGCCGCGACATCCTCGCCCGGCTTGAGGCCGGCGAGATCGATCTTCTGGTCGGAACCCACGCCCTGATCCAGGATGACGTCATCTACAAGGCTCTGGCGCTGGCTGTCGTCGACGAGCAGCATCGCTTTGGCGTGCGCGAGCGCCTTGCCTTGACGTCCAAGGGCGAAGCCGTCGACGTGCTCGTGCTCAGCGCCACGCCGATCCCGCGCACGCTCGTTCTCACCTATTTCGGCGACATGGATGTCTCCGAGCTGCGCGAGAAACCGGCCGGGCGGCAACCGATCGACACCCGCACCGTGCCGCTGAGCCGGATCGAGGAAGTCATGGATGGCGTCGGCCGCGCGCTGAAATCCGGCAAGCGCGTCTACTGGATCTGTCCGCTGGTCGAGGAATCCGAGGCAGAGGGCACCGAGCATCTCACCAATGCCACCAAGCGCTTCGAAGGTCTGCGGAAGCGGTTTGGCGATGCGGTCGGCCTCGTCCACGGCCAGATGAAAGGCGCCGACAAGGATCGCGTGATGGCGCAGTTTGCCTCGGGCGAGATCGGCCTGCTCGTTGCGACCACCGTGGTTGAGGTCGGCGTCGACGTGCCTGCCGCTTCCATCATGGTCATCGAGAACGCCGAGCGCTTTGGTCTGGCGCAATTGCATCAGCTGCGCGGTCGCATCGGCCGAGGCTCGGAAGCTTCGACCTGCCTGCTGCTCTACAAGGAGCCGCTCAACGATATGTCGAAGGCGCGGCTCAACGTGATCCGCGAGACCACCGATGGTTTCCGGATCGCGGAGGAAGATCTGAAGTTGCGCGGTGAAGGCGATGTGCTGGGCGTGCGCCAGAGCGGCCTGCCAGGCTATCGCATCGCGCGCTCCGATGTGCATGGTCAGTTGATTACTCAGGCACGCGATGAGGCGTTGCGCATCATGAAGGACAACCCGAAGCTCACGGGCGAGCGCGGCGAGGCGCTGCGCTGCCTGCTTTATCTGTTCGAGCGCGATGAGGCCGTGCCCCTGATCGGTGCGGGGTGATGCCTCTCGCCGTCATTGCGAGCGAAACGAAGCAATCCAGCTTCCTTCGCCGCGGCAAGAAGGCTGGATTGCTTCCGCCTTCGCTCTCCGAGCTTCGGCGGACTCCCAGCCCTGCGTAGCTTGCGCAGCAAGCGGAGAAGGGTCGTCGCTATCGCTCCTCGCAATGACGGAAACAGAGTTCACCTACTCCACCTTCGCAGGCTGCGGCTGTCGCGAGGCGGCGTTGGCCACCTGCGCGGCATGGGCCATGCCGGCCAGCGCGGCCATCTTCTTCTGCTGATCGGAGCCGGGCTGCACGACGCCTGCCGACATGATCAATGTCGCGGCATCTTCAGCCGACATGTCGACCTCGACGACCTTGCTCTTCGGCACGTAGAAGAAGAAGCCGGTGGTCGGGTTGGGCGAGCACGGCAGGAACACCGACATGTGCTCTTCCTTGCCCGGCAGATGGGTGGAGATATTGGCGCTCGGCGGCTGCGAGATCAGCACGATCGACCACATGCCCGGCGAGGGAAACTCGACGAGGCCGACGCGGCGAAAGCTCGATCCGTTGCCGGAGAACAGCGTTTCGAACACCTGCTTGAGGCTGCGATAGATCGCGCGCACCACGGGCATGCGGCCGAGCAGCCGTTCGCCGTAGTCGACCAGCTTGCGGCCCACCAGATTGGCGGTAAGGAAGCCGAGCATGGTCAGCGCGAAGACCGCGATGATCAGGCCCGTTCCGGGCAAGGGGAACGGCAGGTAGGTTTCCGCGCGATAGGCGACCGGCACGAACGGGCGCACCAGCCCGTCCACCCAGGTCACGAACCACCAGGTCAGGTACAGGGTGATCGCGATGGGGCCTGCAACGATCAGCCCGGTCAGGAAATAATTGCGGAAACGGGCCATCAGGCCCGGCGGGTGATCCGGCTGTAACTCAGCCGGGGTTACTGTCGGCGGCAAATCTTCGCGGTTCATGTGGTTCCAGGCAGGCCGGACGGGCCCTCTACGAGCACCAGCTAAGCCATCCTAGCAGGTTTTTGAAGGGGGCGACCGGACGCCCCTACTCGACTGTGACCGATTTGGCCAGATTCCGGGGCTGGTCGACGTCGGTGCCCATGATAACGGCAGTGTGGTAGGCCAATAGCTGCACCGGGACGGCATAGACCATCGGGGTGAAGGCTGCCGCCATATCGGGCAGCACGATCGTCACCAGCGATTCGACGGTGGCTTCCGCGGCGCCCTTGGCGTCGGTCATCAGGATGATCCTGCCGCCGCGCGCGGCGACCTCCTGCATGTTGGAAACGGTCTTCTCGAACACGCGATCGTGGGGCGCGATCACCACGACCGGCATATTTTCATCAATCAGAGCAATGGGCCCATGCTTGAGCTCGCCGGCGGCATAGCCCTCGGCGTGGATGTAGGAGATTTCCTTCAGCTTCAGCGCGCCCTCCAGCGCCAGCGGATAGCTGGTGCCGCGGCCGAGATAGAGCACGTCCTTGGACTTGGCGATGTCGCGCGCGAGTTTCTCGATCTGCAGCTCCGAGGTCAGCGCCGCCGCCATCAGCCGCGGCACCTCGACAAGGCCGTGCACGAGCTTGGTTTCGTCCTCGGCCGACAAATGCCCGCGCGCCTTGCCGGCGGCAATCGACAGCGCCGCCAACGTCATCAGCTGGCAGGTAAAGGCCTTGGTCGAGGCGACGCCGATTTCGGGGCCGGCGATGGTCGGCAGCACCGTCTCGGCCTCACGCGCGATCGTCGACGTCTGCACATTGACCACGGCGAGCGTGTGCGCGCCCTGCTCTTTCGCGTAGCGCAGCGCCGCCAGCGTGTCGGCGGTCTCGCCGGACTGCGAGATGAAGACCGCGAGATCGCCCTTGCGCAGCGGCGCCTCGCGGTAGCGGAACTCGGAGGCGACATCGATCTCGACCGCGACGCGGCCAAAGCGCTCCAGCCAGTATTTGGCGACATAGCCGGCATAGCTCGCCGTGCCGCAGGCGACGATCGAGATGCGCTGGATATCGCTGAAGTCGAACGGCAGCTTCACGGGCATCGTCACCCGCTCGGTCGCCATGTCGACATAGCGCGCCAGCGTGTGGCCGACCACTTCGGGCTGCTCGTGGATTTCCTTGGCCATGAAGTGGCGATAGTTCGCCTTGTCGACCAGCGAGGTCGCGGCCGAATGCTTGGTCGCCTCGCGATGCACGATGGCATCGGTCTTGTCGTAGATCGTGGCGCCCTTGCGGGTCAGCACGACCCAGTCGCCATCCTCGAGATAGGCGATGGTGTCGGTGAATGGCCCGAGCGCGATCGCGTCCGATCCGAGATACATCTCGCCTTCGCCATAGCCGATCGCGAGCGGCGGGCCGTTGCGCGCGCCGATCATCAGATCGTCCTCGCCGGCGAAGATGAAGCCGAGCGCAAACGCGCCGCGCAGCTGCGACAGCGCCGCCCGCACCGCCTCGACCGGCTTGACGCCGCCCTTCAGCATATCGTCGACGAGGTGCAGCACGATCTCGGTGTCGGTTTCGGTCTTGAAGACCGTGCCCTTCTTC
>DATEJC010000564.1:0-5344 GCA_035278345.1 Bradyrhizobium sp.
CTGGTCGCATTGCAATGAATCGGTTGCGCTGCGCGGCGCGTCATTCACTGATCGATGAAAGCGCGCTGACCGGATTGCAATGCTGAGGATTTGGCGCGCTCGGAGAGATTCGAACTCCCGACCCTCGGAATCGAAATCCGATGCTCTATCCAGCTGAGCTACGAGCGCGTGTCCGGTCGCTTATCAGAACCGGCAAAAGCCTGCCAGCGGCGCTTCAGAAGCAGGGGTGGCGGCGGCGGTCCTGGCCGATATAGGCGGCGGCGCTCTGGAAGCATTTCACGGTGGCCGGGCCGTCGTAAAAGGCGAAGGTGCCGGGCGTCGGGCCGGGGCCGTAATTGTGCAGGTAGCTGATCGGGTAGGGCAGCGGGCTGACGTGCAAGTGGCGGTGATGGTGGCGACGGGGGGCCTCGTCGGCCAGGGTCGGGGCAATGGCGGTGACCGCAAGCAGGCTGGCGGCGGCGAAAAGCTTCAATTTCCTCATCACGATACTCCGCTATGCCCCCGCGAAACGGGGCTCTTTGGTCTGATCCGAGGCCTATCTTACGCAAATTGCGCCCGAAAGTGCGGAAAAATGGCCACAAGGGCGATTTTTCCTCTGGTTTGGGATGCTTAACGAATTCCCAACACAGTCCCGCCAGAGTCTTGGGGCTTTCTCCGGTCCTGGACTGGCGATTTCGTATTCCAGAAGGCTGTTCCGGTACCCCTTTTGCCCATGCGCATCACGCTTCTTGCCCTCGTTGCCGCTGCAGTGTTCGCCGTTGCCCCGGCGCGCGCCGACCTTCATATCACGCGCGACCATGGCGGCTATGTCGAGGAGTACAAGGTCAAGTATAAGCGCATCCGCGACCGCGGCGAGCGCGTCATCATCGACGGCATCTGCAATTCCGCCTGCACGCTGGTGTTCGGCATCGTGCCGATGAACAAGATCTGCGTGACGCCGAAGGCGAGCGTCGGCTTCCACCTGGCCTATTACGACAAGGCCTTTACCTTCGGCATCAAGGTCACCAGCGCCGAAGGCACCTCGGACCTGATGTCCTATTATCCCGACACGGTGAAGGACTGGATCCGCCGCAACGGCGGCCTCACCACCGAAATGAAGAAGATCAAGAACGGCACCGAGCTCTGGAAGATCGTCGATCCCTGCCCGGAAGAGTGGTGAGATTCCGCCGTCTGTTGAGCTGGCTCCAGTTGTCATCGCCCGCGACCCGTCTACGCCAAGGCTTCGCCGGGGTTTGATCTTGGGCGCGCCGGAGCCTTGTCGAAGGCGGCAAGCGGGCGCTTTCATTTTAGAACGTCACCACGCCCCGGATCGACTCGCCGCGCTTCATCAGCTCGAACGCATCGTTGATCTTTGCCAGCGGCATCACATGCGTGATCATCGGATCGATCTGGATCTTGCCCTGCATGTACCAGTCGACGATCTTCGGCACATCGGTGCGGCCGCGCGCACCGCCGAAGGCGGTGCCTTTCCAGACGCGTCCGGTGACGAGCTGGAACGGCCGCGTTGAAATTTCAGCGCCTGCGGGCGCAACGCCAATGATGATCGACTGGCCCCAGCCGCGGTGACAGGCTTCGAGCGCCTGCCGCATCACGGTGACATTGCCGGTACAGTCGAAGGTGTAGTCCGCGCCGCCGATCTGGTCGGCGCCCGCCTTGGTCATGTTGACGAGGTGGGGGACGAGATCCTTGCCGACGTCCTTCGGATTGACAAAGTGTGTCATGCCGAAGCGCTCGCCCCACGCCTTGCGATCGGGATTGATGTCGACGCCAATGATCATGTCGGCGCCGGCGAGTCGTAGCCCCTGGATCACGTTGAGCCCGATGCCGCCGAGCCCGAACACGATCGCTTTCGCGCCTTGCTCGACCTTGGCGGTATTGATGACGGCGCCGATGCCTGTGGTGACGCCACAGCCGATGTAGCAGACCTTGTCGAACGGCGCGTCCTCGCGAATCTTTGCCACCGCAATTTCCGGCAACACGGTGAAATTCGCGAAGGTCGAGGTTCCCATGTAGTGATGGATCGGCTTGCCGCCGATCGAGAAGCGCGAGGTGCCGTCGGGCATCATGCCCTGGCCTTGCGTGGCGCGGATCGCAGTGCAGAGATTGGTCTTGCGCGACAGGCACGACGGGCACTGCCGGCATTCCGGCGTGTAGAGCGGAATGACGTGATCGCCTTTCTTCACCGAAGTGACGCCCTTGCCGACATCGACGACGACGCCCGCGCCCTCATGGCCGAGGATCGCCGGGAACAGCCCTTCCGGATCGGCGCCGGACAGGGTGAATTCGTCGGTGTGGCAGACGCCGGTCGCCTTGATCTCGACCATCACTTCGCCCTCGCGCGGACCCTCTAGCTGGACGGTTGTGATCTCCAGCGGTTTGCCCGTAGCGGTGGCGACGGCGGCGCGTACGTCCATGGCGTTCCTCTTGCCTCGTGTCGTTATGTGATAGCGGGCGGGTAGCCCCTCGGCGGTGGGTGTTGCCGCATAGCACAGGATTGGGCAGTAGTGCGCCTCAAATGACGCAAGACTTTGACAAATTCGCCGCCCGCGCGGCGCCGGCGATTTTCGTCGTGCTCTGGAGCACCGGCTTCATCGGCACCAAATACGTCATCCACAATGCCGACCCGTTGACTTATCTGGCGATCCGCATGGCGATCGTGGTGGTGCTGATGGCGATCATCTGCGCGATCGGCCGTCCGACTTGGCCAAATGCCCGCGAAATCGGCCACAGTGCCATCGCCGGCATTCTCGTGCACGGCTTCTATCTCGGCGGCACGGCGATCGCGATCGCACTGTCGATTCCCGCCGGACTTTCTGCGCTCATTCCAGGCTTGCAGCCAATTCTCACGTCGACCATCGCCAACCGCTGGCTTGGCGAGCGCGTCACGCCGCTGCAATGGGGCGGGCTCGTGCTTGGCCTTGCCGGTGTCGCGCTGATCCTGCACGACCGGCCGATGAGCGGGCAGGCGGGCTGGGGCTGGATTGCATCGGCCGTCTCGCTGGTCAGCATCACGCTCGGCACGCTCTATCAGCGCCGCTACTGCAGCCACATCGACTGGCGTAGCGGCAATCTCGTGCAGTACGTCGTCGTGACCGTGTTCTTCACGGTGGGCGCGTTCCTGTTCGAGGACCGCGTGGTGCACTGGACCGCCGAATTCATTCTCGCCGTGAGCTGGCTTGCCGTGGCGCTGTCGATCGGATCGATCGGTCTGTTGTATTGGCTGATCCGCCATAAGGCCGCGACGTCGGTGGCGAGCCTGTTCTATCTCGTGCCGGCGGTGACCTCGCTGATGGCCTTCTTCCTGTTCGACGAGCGGCTCAATGCGGTCGCCATCGCCGGCATGGCCGCCTGTGCGGCTGCGGTGTTTCTGGTCAATCGGCGCGCCTAGCCGTTCATTCATTGCCGCAATCCACCTGATTGCAGTTGGGCACTCGTCATGCGCGCAATGAATTCCTGAGCATTTCCTGTGGGTTGTGTTCGTTAAGGCAATCGTAAAGATAAACGGTCAAATGTGATGCAATTTCAGACACTTCGACGTGGCCGACATGCGGTTGGGGAAATTCATGCCGTCGCTCAAGCTCAAACTGGGTACCAAAGCCGTCATCTGCGCGATCGTCCTGATCACGTTGAATACCGGCCTCGTCATCGGCGCCGCCTGGTGGTCGCTGTCGTCGGATTTCAACCAGCGAGCCTATCGCGACATCGAGGACAATCTGCGCACCCTGGCGCTGGCCTTCGCCGAGACCTATCCCGACGCCAAGATCACCTTCAGCAACGGTGCGGTGACCGGGGCCGAGATGGCCAAGATGCCGGACCTCAAGGACCACTCGATCGTCGATCGCGCGGTGTCCTATGCCGGCGGCAACGCCACGCTGTTCGTCTATGACGATGCCAGTAACCAGTTCGTCCGCCGCTCCACCAACCTGAAGAAGGAAAACGGCGACCGCGCCGTCGGCACCCAGCTCGCGCCGGACCATCCCGGCCAGCAACCCCTGCGCAAGGGCGAGGCGTATAAGGGTCCCGCGGTGCTGTTCAGCAAGAACTACATGACCGCCTACTATCCCGTAAAGAACGCGTCGGGGAAGGTGATCGGCATCCTCTATGTCGGCATTGCCATGGCCGAGTTCGAGAGCATGCTGGCGCAGGCGATGCAGACCATGGCGGTCGCGGCCGGTGTCGCCGCGCTGCTGGTGATGATACTCACCATGCTGATCGTCCGCCGCATCACCAAGCCGCTGACGTCGGTGACGGCTTCGCTGACCGCGATTGCGGAAGGCAAGAGCGAACTTGCGCTGGACTGCGAGGAGCGCCATGACGAGATCGGCGAGATCGCCCGCACCGTCGCCGTGTTCAAGAGCAACGCGCAGGAGCGCCAGCGGCTGCGCAACGAGCAGGCCGCTGCTGCGGCGGCCGCCTCCGAGCAGCGCAAGGCGGAGCTGCGCCACTTCGTCGATGATTTCCAGACCGGCGTCGGCGGCATCATCCACAAGGTCATGAACTCCTCCGGCGAGTTCGAGCGCATCGCCCGCCAGCTCACCGAAACGGCGCGCACCACCGCCGAGCTCTCCGGCGAGTCCGCCAGCGCCTCCGAAACCGCGTCCGAGCACGTCCGCACTGCGGCAGCCGCGTCCGACGAGCTCTCGAGCTCGATCGCGGAAATCACCCGCCGCGTCCAGGAGTCCAACAGCATCGCAGCCGAAGCCGTCCGCCAGGCCGAAGCCACCGACCAGCGCATTACCGAATTGTCGCAGGCCGGCACCCGCATCGGCGACGTCGTCAAGCTGATCACCTCGATTGCCGAGCAGACCAATCTTCTCGCGCTCAACGCCACGATCGAGGCCGCCCGCGCGGGCGATGCCGGCCGCGGCTTTGCGGTGGTTGCCCAGGAGGTCAAGAGCCTCGCCGGGCAAACTGCCAAGGCGACCGAAGAGATCTCCAGCCAGATCGGCAACATGCAGATCGCGACCGAAGAGTCGGTCGCGGCCATCAAGGCAATCGGCCAGACCATCGAGCGCATTAGCGAGATCGCCAATTCGATCTCGGCGGCGGTGGAGCAGCAGAGCTCCGCAACGCAAAACATCGCCCATAGCGTCCGTGCCGCCGCCAGCGGCACCGCATCGGTGGCGGTGAATATCGGCAACGTCGCGCGCGGTGCGGGCGAGACCGGCGAGACCTCCACCCGCATGTTCGAGGCGGCGCAGGCGCTGTCCGGCGAAAGCCTGCATCTGAAGGCCGAGGTCGACAAGTTCCTCAGCGGCGTGCGGGCGGCCTGACCGCCCTCGCGGGCTGAAACCGGCGGCGACCGGTTGTTGATTGCGAATTGGCTCGTGCCGAGGGTTTGAGC
>DATEJC010000565.1:0-4064 GCA_035278345.1 Bradyrhizobium sp.
GACGGCGTTGCAACCGTCTCGTCGCAATAGGCGCCGAAGCGCATCTTGACGATCACCTTGTCGCCGACCGCGACACCGGACGCATCATTGACCTCGACGACATCGCCGGCGGCCTCCGAGCCGGGCGTGAACGGCAGCGGCGGCTTGAGCTGGTATTCACCCGCGGCCATCAGGATGTCGGGAAAGTTGATCCCGGCGGCACGGATCGCAACGCGGACCTGTCCCGGCTGCAGGGGCACCAATGCAGAGGTCTCGAGCTGAAGGCGCTCGGGCGGCCCGAGCTCGCGGCAAACAACGGCTTTCGGCATCAGGCGGCTCGCGCCTTGAGACGTGCCAAGGCTTCGCCGATCAATGGCAGGCGATCGTTGCCGAAATACATGTCGGTCTTGTCCAGATAGATCGTCGGCGAGCCGAAGCCGCCGCGCGCCATGACTTCATCGGTATTGGCCTTGAGCTGGTCCTTGATCGCCTGATCGCCGATCCCGGCAAGGAATTTCTGCGGATCGATGCCGACGCTCCTGCAGATGTCTGTGAGGACCGCATCCTGCGAGATGTCCTTGTCGCCGCCCCAATACGTCTCGAACACCGCGCGCGCGAACGGCACCATGTCCTTGTTGCCGAGCCAGATGCAGCCGCGCATGGCCTTGACGCTGTTCACCGGAAACACCGTCGGCGGCATCTTGATCGCGAGCCCCGCCGAGCGCGCCCAGTCGGCAAGATCCTTCTTCATGTAACGCGCCTTCAGCGGCACCGGCTTTTCCCGCTGCGCATAGACGCTGGGATTGACGGTGTTGAAGATGCCGCCGACCAGGATCGGCCGCCAGGTGATCTCGACGCCAAGCTCTTTCGCCATCGGCTGGATGTTGTGCCAGGCGAGATAGGTCCAGGGACTGGAGCAGTCGAAGAAGAATTCGATCATGGGTGTTTCCTTTGTTTGTTGACCCTCATCCTGAGGAGCGCGCAACGCACGCGTCTCGAAGGATGAAAGGCCCGTCGGTGGCCTCATGGTTCGAGACCGCTTCGCGCTCCTCACCATGAGGGGCTAGCCACTACTTCCTCCCCAACACTTCCTTCGCCATCTGGCCGAACATCACCTTCCGCGTCTCCTCGTTGAACGGCTCCTTGACGAACTTGCCGATCGCAAGCCCCGCCTGCAGCTTCGGCCGCGCGCGCAAGGTCGCGTACCAACGCTTCACATTCGGATAGTCGTCGAGCGTAAAGCCCTGCGCCTTGTGGGTCATGGTCCAGGGAAAGCAGGCGATGTCGGCGATGGAATATTCTTCACTCGCCACGAACGCGCCGGTCTTGCCGAGCTGGCGGTCAAGCACGCCATAGAGCCGCGCCGCCTCGTCGCGGTAGCGCTCGATGGCATAGGAAATCTTTTCCGCCGCATAGAGCGCGAAATGGCCGTGCTGGCCCAGCATCGGTCCCAGCCCACTCATCTGCCACATCACCCACTGGATGACGTTGGAACGGGCGCGCATCTCCGTGGGAAGGAAACGCCCGGCCTTGTCGGCCAGATAAATCAGGATGGCGCCGGTCTCGAACACCGAGAACGGTCCGCCGCCGTCGGCAGGTGCATGGTCGACGATCGCGGGAATGCGGTTGTTCGGACTGATCGCCAGAAACTCGGGGCGAAACTGCTCACCGGCGCGGATATTGACCGGGATCACCTGATAGGGAAGCCCAAGTTCCTCGAGCATGATCGAGACTTTCCAGCCGTTGGGCGTCGGCGCGTAATGCAGGTCGATCATGGCTCCCCTGATGGCCCCGGTGGGACTTTCGTTGTTCTGTACCTCGACCATAAGACATGGCATGGAGGCGCTCAATCATAACCAGAACGGGCTCTCCGGGAGGCTCCCATGCTGTTTCCAACCACGATCGCAGGCTCGCTGCCGAAGCCGGAATGGCTGGCCGAGCCGAACATGCTGTGGGCGCCGTGGAAGGCCAAGGGCGAGGAACTCGCCCGCGCCAAGCGCGACGCCACGCTGCTGGCGGTGAAGATACAGGAAGATGCAGGGATCGACATCCTCACCGAAGGCGAGCAGGCACGGCAGCACTTCGTGCACGGTTTCCTCGAGAAGGTCGACGGCATCGACTTCGCCCACAAGGTCGAGATGGGAATCCGCAAGGACCGCTACAAAGCGATGGTGCCGCAGGTGGTGGCGCCGCTGAAGCTAAAGGGCCGCGTCCATGCCGATGAAGCGCGCGCCGCGCGCAGCCACACCACGCGCCAGCTGAAATTCACCCTGCCCGGCCCGATGACCATCATCGATACCCTCGCCGACAGCCATTACGGCGATCGGGTCAAGATGGCGTTCGCCTTTGCCGAGCTGTTGAACGAAGAAGCAAGAGCGATGGAAGCCGACGGCCTCGACATGATCCAGTTCGACGAGCCGGCATTCAACGTCTTCATGGATGAAGTCCCGGTCTGGGGCATCCAGGCGCTGGAGCGCGCGGCGCAGGGCCTGAAATGCGCCACCGCCGTGCACATCTGCTACGGCTACGGCATCAAGGCCAACGTCGATTGGAAGGAGACCCTCGGCAAGGAGTGGCGGCAATACGAGGAGGTTTTTCCGGCGATCGCCAAAAGCTCGATCCAGCAGGTTGCGATCGAATGCAGAAACTCGAAGGTGCCGCTCGACCTGCTGGCCCTGCTCAAGGGCAAGAAAATCCAGGCTGGCGTGATCGACGTTGCCAGCGACACCGTCGAGACTGCCGAAGACGTTTGCAAGGTGATCGACGACGTCTCGAAGTTCGTGGCCAGGAGCGACATTATCGCGACCACCAATTGCGGCATGGCTCCGATGCGGCGCGATATCGCCGAAGCCAAGCTGATGGCGCTCGGCGCCGGCGCAAAGCTGGCGCGGCAGCGGTTCGGCTGATGCGGCTCGCTGCTCTCGCGCTTGTCCTGCTGCACGTCGCGCTGTCGTCGCCTGCGCAGGCCGACCCTCGCGATGTCTTGCGCAACTGCCAAGCGCTGCTCGACCGCGCGAACCAGTCAAACGCTGAGAAGCCCAGCGAGGCCGACATCGCACGCTGCCGCCAGGTGGTACGCGACTGGGCGCTGCGCGATTCCCGCATGCTGGTGGACGAGGACGGCAAGCCGCTGCGCTAGGGATGGTTTGCGCTCGGATGAAGCACCGGCCGGTATCCCGCAGCCAACGCCCGCAACGTCGAGGGCGGCGTCAACAGCATGCCGCCCCAGATCGCGTTCGGCATCGCGCGATAGCCTGCCGGCGACCACGCAAGCGCGCGACCCCGCACGATCAGATGACTTTGCGTGCCTTCCTGCAGCATTGCGCCGTCGGGCAATTCCGAGAGCGGGACCGTGAGCGGGTAGAGCCGCTTCTTGCCGCGGTCGAGCCGTTCGCGATGCAGCACCGCGTCGATATCGCGTGCGAACACGCGGCTGACGCCGTTGCCCTCTTCCCAGCAGTTGCGAAACCGCTCGGCGTCATCGCGGCGGCAGAAGAAGCATGGGCGATGCCCGGCGGCAAAGGCGGTCGCTTCATCCAGAAAGAACAGTTCGGTCCAGCTGCGTCCGCCCATCACCTCGCGCCGCCGCCCCTCGAATTCGCATACGCAGACCAGCCAGGCCGGGCTGGACCAGCGCTTCTTCAACAGCGTTTTGGTTGCAGGATCATGGATGATGCCGCGATTGCCGGTGAAGAGCCCCCGGTGTGGATCGGCGACGATGTCGCCAGTGGGAAGGACGCGGTTCTGCAGCGGCATGAAGCATCCACACGAAGATTGCACTCCCTCGCCCCGCTCTTGCGGAGAGAGGGTTGGGGTGAGGGGCTGTCCCCGCAGCGGGACTCGCAGTGAGTCCCCCTCACCCGGATCGCATCTTCGATGCGATCCGACCTCTCCCCGCTCGCCGGGAGAGGTGGAGAAAAAACTCACCTCCCGCCGTGAAGCGGCGGCTGGTAAGACAATGCGGTATCCCACGGGAAATGAATCCACGTATCCTGCGACACCTCGGTGATATACGTGTCCACCAGCGGCCGTCCCTTGGGCTTGGCATAGACCGCGGCGAAGTGCGCATCCGGCATCATCGCGCG
>DATEJC010000566.1:0-9726 GCA_035278345.1 Bradyrhizobium sp.
GGCTCGTCAGCTTCATGCACTATGATCTCGGATACTTCGATCTGGAGCAGAAAACCTTGCAACCCCTCGACAACCCGTTCGGCACGAGGTTGTCACCCATGTCTTAGGTACGTTCCGTTACCTATGTGTCCGGGCCGGACACAAGATTTGGCTGGCGGAGAGAGTGGGATTCGAACCCACGGTACGGTTTCCCGCACACACGCTTTCCAAGCGTGCGCCTTAAGCCACTCGGCCATCTCTCCGGAGGCCCCTCTCATGACGGGGCAAGGCCCATTTGGCAAGGGAGGCCGGGCGTCATGTCCGAAATTTCCCCAATTCATTGGAATAATTGGCGAAATTGGCACGGTATCGAACCGGCTGGAGCGCCGTTTTGAACCCGGCGGCAGGGATCGCCGACGACTTAATCGTCGGCGAAAGCCAAATCGGTCAAGGGGGACGGCTCTGATGATTGCGCGAGCGCTTGTGTTCTCACTGCTTCTATCCGCTGCGGCGCTGGCCGCCGCCTCGCCGGCCATGGCGCAGAACTGCACCCGGCAGGGCACGGACGTCACCTGCGACGACGGCCGGCGCGGCGTGTTCACGGGCGATGCGATCGTCTGGCCCGACGGCACGCGCGCCAATCTCGCCTCCCCGCATCCGAGCGTGATCATCGGCAACAAGCAGTCGGTGGTCGTCGGCAAGGGCGTGTTCGTCGGCAGCGGCAGCGGCGTGGTGCCGCTCGACAATCCCAGCGCACCCAACAAGGCGCGCTGCACCGTGCTCGACGGCGTGTCGTATTGCTACTGAATTAGTGCATGCGCGCGCCGGCCTGCGCCGGGCGGCGCGGCCACAGCGTCCCGGAGTCCGACATCAGGGGCTGCATCGCGCTCCGGTCCATCTGCGCTGCCTTCAGCTCCTCGACAAAGCGCGCGAACCATTGCTGAATGGTGCCGCAGCGCAGCTTGGCCATCATGGATTCCCAACGCATGCGGCGCTCGGTCAGCGGCATGGTGAGCGCGGTCGCGATCGTCCGCGCCATGCCGTCGATGTCGTGCGGGTTCACCAACAGCGCCGCGTCGAGCTCGTTGGCGGCGCCGGCGAATTTCGACAGCACCAGCACACCGGGATCGGCGGCGTTTTGCGCGGCGACGTATTCCTTGGCGACGAGGTTCATGCCGTCCTGCAAGGGCGTCACCACGCCGACCTGCGCCGTGCGGTAGAGGCCGGCGAGCACGGCCTGGCCGAATCCCTTGTTGAGATAGCGGATCGGCGTCCAGTCGATCTCGCCATGGCGGCCGTTGACGTCGCTGACGAGCTTGGCGACTTCGCACTGCAGATTGCCATAGGCCTCGATCGCGCCGCGCGAAGGCGTTGCGATCTGCAACAGCGAAGCCGTGCGCAGCAGCGCGGGCTGGTCGCTCCACATCTGGTCGAAGGCGCGGATGCGATTGGTCAGGCCCTTGGAATAGTCGAGGCGGTCGACGCCGATCGCCAGCCGCTCGCCATTGAGGCTGCGGCGCAGGCGCGAGACTTCCGGATGCGAGGCCGCCTTCGCCGCATATTCCGCGAACAGTTCGACATCGATGCCGATCGGAAACACCGCCGCGCGGGTGCGGCCGTAGCGCGACAGGACGACGCCGTCATGCACGGACAGGCCGAGCTCGTGCTGCACGCAGCTCAAAAAATTCTCGCAGTCTTCCTCGGTCTGGAAGCCGATCAGATCATAGGCCAGCATCGCCTCGATCAGCGCGCGGGCATTGGGCACGCCGCCGATCACGTTGCGCGCCGGCCAGGGCGTGTGCAGGAAGAAGCCGACCGGTCCGGTGACGCCAAGTTCGCGCAGCTCCGCGCCGAGCGCGAGGAAATGATAATCCTGTACCCAGAACGCGGTGCCAGGCTTGCGGAAGCGCAGCAGCGCGCGCGCCATGAACGCGTTGACCTCGCGATAGGACGCATAGTCCTCGCGCGTGGCGCGGATCAAATCGGGACGCGAATGCATCGCCGGCCACAGCGCCGAATTGGCAAAGCCTTCATAGTAGCCGCCGTAATGCGCGGCAGGCAGGTCGAGCAGTGCCAGCGCGCCGGCGCCGAGCGACTCGATCTCGGCGAATGGCTCCTGATTGCCGTCGCGAACGCGGCCGGAGGAACCGACCCAGATCGCGCCTGTATTCTCAACCACGGGCAGCAACGCTGCGGCCAATCCACCCGTCATGGGCTCATTGGCCTTGCCGCGCGCGACGCGATTTGAAACGACGACGAGGTTCACGGGTCCCCTCCTGGGAATCAGGTCCGTCGTTTAACGGATATTCATCAATATGGTTCCTGATCACGATCTTTGCGAAATGAAACCAAAATCGGGCGAGCTGGCCGGAACTCGCACGGCTCGACGAAAAGAAATTTCAGATGGCCTACGCAAATGATGCGCAAAATAATCGCAATCGAGCAGCGCGCGGCGGAATCGGTTTACGATTGCGGCAGCAATTGTCGCTTTATGGCAGTGATGCGTCCCTTTCGTCGTCAAGCAGGTGCGCAAGGAACTCCCGCACATCGCTCGGCGCATCGAAATGGCCCGCCACGCCTTTGGCCCGCCGACCGACCGAGAACGCGATGCCGTCGAGATCGGGCATGATCGCAAATACCGATTCGTCGGTAACGTCGTCGCCAATGAAGAACGGCTTGCGGCCCTTGAACGGCGGATGCGTCATCAGTTCGCGCACGCCGCTCGCCTTGGTGAAGCCGGAGTGCTTGATCTCGCAGACCTGCTTGCCCGGCAGCACCTCGATCGGCGCATCCGGCAAGTCGGCGCGGATCAGCGACACCGCCGCATAGATCGCCTTCTCCGCATGTGGCGCGAGGCGATAGTGCAGCGCCAGCGAATAGCCCTTGTCCTCGAGCAGAATGCCGGGACTGAGCTTGGCGATGGCCGCGAGCCTTCGCTTCAATTCCTTGTCCAGCGGCGGCGCATGCGCCGCGACGGCCTCGGCCTCCGCCTCGATCCGCATCTCCGCGCCATGGCCGCCGACGGCGGGGAATTGGTCCGGCGCGAAAATCAGATCGATATCGTTGAGTGAACGGCCGCTGACCAGCGCCAGCGCGCCGCCGGTCCGCCGATAGAGGCGACTCAGCGTCTTGGCAAGGCCCGGCGGCACCCACACCTCGCGTGGCGTCGGCATCAGATCGAGCAGCGTGCCGTCGATATCGAGCAGCACCGCGGTCTCGCTCAGATGCGGCACCAGCGAACTCGGCACCGGAACGGCGTCCAGCGTCTCCTCTTCCTCGGGTGCGATACATTCGAGCGGCATTTCAGCCAATTCCTGATCCATCATATCCTACTCCACACATGCGAGCGGCCTGGCAACCGATTCCAGCGAGCGCCGCTCGGCCGCGACGCAGTAACGCCAGGCGACGGTTGCCGCCGCGATCATCAGGGCCGACCCGAACAGGTAGCCCATGAAAACACTCGTCCGCGAACCCGTATCGATCAGCGCACCGAAGAGTGCGGGTCCGACCACGCCGCCGATGCCGGTGCCGACCGCATAGAACAGCGCGATCGCAAGCGCTCGGACTTCCAGCGGGAAGGTCTCGCTGACAGTGAGATACGCTGCGCTTGCCGCGGGCGAAGCAAAGAAGAAGATCCCCATCCAGGCGATCGTCTGGGTCTGCGCACTGAGCGCGCCGATCGAGAACAGATAACCCGAGAGCGCCAGCAGCACGCCGGAAACTCCATAGGTGAAGGCGATCATCGTGCGGCGCCCCATGGTGTCGAACAGGCGTCCGAGCAGCAGCGGACCCAAGAAGTTGCCGGCGGCAAAGGGCAGGATGTACCAGCCGACATGGCTTGCAGGGATGCCGAAGAAATCGGTCAGCACCAGCGCGAAGGTGAAGAAGATGGCGTTGTAGAAGAAGGCTTGCGCCGCCATCAGCACCAGGCCGACCATCGACCGCTGCCGGTAGACGGTGAACAGCGTATGCGCGACCTCGCCGAGCGGCGTGTGGCTGCGCATCCTCAGTTTCATCTTCGGGAATGTCTGGCCGACCTGCGAATGTCCCACCGCCGATTGCTCGATCTCGTCCACGATCGTATGCGCCTCATCCGGGCGGCCATGGATCATCAGCCAGCGCGGGCTTTCCGGGATCCACATCCGCATGATGAATACGACAAGACCGAGGCAGGCGCCGGTGAGATATGCGAGCCGCCAGCCGAGATCGACGCCGACGAAGGCGGGATCGAGCAAGACGATGGCGCTGACCGCGCCCATTGCGGCGCCAATCCAGAAGCTGCCGTTGATGACCAGATCGGTCCAGCCGCGATAGCGCGCCGGCACCAGTTCCTGGATGGTCGAATTAATCGCGGTGTACTCGCCGCCGATGCCGGCGCCCGTGAGGAACCGGAACAGCGCGTAGCTCGCGACGTTCCATGACAGCGCGGTCGCCGCAGTGGCAAGCAGATAGAGCGCGAGCGTGATGAAGAAAAGCTTTCGGCGCCCGATGCGGTCGGTGAGCCAGCCGAAGCCGAGGGCGCCCAGCACAGCGCCGGCAAGATACGCGCTGTTGGCGAGCCCGACATCGAAATTGGAGAATTGCAGTGTCGGGCTTTCCTTCAGCGCGCCCGACAGCGCGCCGGCCAGCGTGACTTCAAGTCCGTCCAGGATCCAGGTGATGCCGAGTGCGAGCACGACACGGGTGTGAAAGCCGCTCCAGCGGAGATTATCGAGCCGCGCGGGAATGCTGGTCTCGATGAGCCGGGAATTATCCTGCGCCAGCGCCAACGATACGCTCTCATCTTGCGCCGGGTTGCGCTCGATCCTTTGCAAACTCATCGCGACCAATGAGAAAGCCCCTCGGGGTCCGAAGCCCCCAAGGTTCCTCACCTCTGTTCGATGTGAGCCATGCCTGCCACGGCGGAATAACGTTTGTATGGCCGTGTGGTTCCCGCATTGCGGTATAGGAACGATGCGGATTTGCGCGCATTTTCAGGTGATTAGCCGATGGAGCAAAGGATGGCCGCACGTCGCAAACCAGCAACGGGCAAGACAACACGCAAGGCATCGTCACGGGGCGCGAAATCCGCCCGCCGCAAGACCAGCGGGCGCAAGACCTCATCCCGGCGCTGGTCGCAGCGCGTGACGCGCGAGAGCGACGCGCTGGACCTGAAGAAGGGCGTCTTCAAGCAGACCAGCGCGAAGAAGATAGCTTCCTCCTTGAAGCGTTCGGCCGAGCACTCCTCGCGCCGCAAATCCGGCGCCTATCGCTCCGCGCTGTCGATGCTGACCTTCTATATCAACCGCGCCGGCAAGACGTTGCCGAAGACGCAGCGCGCGCGGCTGGAGCGCGCGAAGGTCGAGTTGAAGCATCAGTTTGGACGAGATTAGTCCGCTGTCGTCCGGGCAAGCGAAGCTGCTCGCATTTTTCACGTCATTGCGAGGAGCGAAGCGACGAAGCAATCCATAGCTCCACAAGCGGCCATATGGATTGCTTCGCTTCGCTCGCAATGACGGCAATATACTGCCGCACCTTACGCCGCGCGGATGTTCGCCATGAAGCGGTCGAGCTCTTCGCGCAGCCGTGTGCTTTCGTTCGAGAGCGAGCGCGCGGAATTGAGCACCTCTTCCGAAGCCGAGCCGGTTTCGGTGGCGCCGCGATTGACCTGCGTGACGTTGTCGGCGGCCTCCTGGGTGCCGCGGGCGACGTTCTGGACGCTGCGGGCAATCTCCTGCGTCGCCGAGCCCTGCTCTTCCACGGCGCTGGCGATGGTGGAGGCGATCTCGGAAATCTTGCCGATGGTGCCGCCGATCTCCTTGATCGCAGCAACCGATTCCTGCGTGGCGCCCTGCATGCCCGAGATGTGATTGGAGATCTCGTCGGTCGCTTTCGCAGTCTGGCTGGCCAGCGTCTTCACTTCCGAGGCCACCACCGCAAAGCCGCGGCCGGCATCACCGGCGCGGGCCGCCTCGATGGTGGCGTTCAAGGCAAGCAGATTGGTCTGCTCGGCAATCGCCGTGATCAGCTTGACGACGTCGCCGATCTCCTGCGCCGCCTTCGACAGTTTGCCGATGCGGTTGTCGGTCTGTTCGGCCTGACGCACCGCGGCGACCGCGATGTCATTGGACTCGCGCACCCGCCGGCCGATCTCGTTGACCGAGGCGGAGAGTTCTTCGGTCGCAGCCGCCACCGACTGCATATCGCTGGAAGCCTGCCCGGAGGATTCCGCAACCTGGCTGGAAAGGCTCTGCGTCGTCTCGGCGGTGCGCGTCAGCGTGCCGGCGGCCGATTCCAGCTGCGCGGCGGAGGCGGAGACATTGGCGACGATCGAGCCGACCGTGGTCTCGAACTCGTCGGCAAAGCGGATCAGCTCGGAACGCCGCGCGGCGGCGCTGGCCTTGTTGTGCGCTTCCTGGGTAGCGGCATCGCGCTCGGCCTTGGCGATGGCCTGCATCTTGAACTCTTCCACGGCGCTCGCCATCTCGCCGAGCTCGTCCTTGCGGCCAAGGCCAGGCAGCACGACGTCGAAATTGCCGCTGGCGAGCTCGCGCATCGCCTTGCACATCTCGGTCATCGGACGCGAGATGCCGCGGCCCAGCATCATCGCCAGCACGGCGCCGAGCAGGAAGCCGCCGACAGCGAGCATCAGGATCAGGCGTTCAGTCTCGACGATCGTCGCGTTCGACTCCTGATCGAACCGCGTCTGCTCGGAAACCAGGCCCGCCTTCATGGCGGCCGCGCCCTTCATGATATCTTCCGCGGATTCGTTCATCTCGGTGATGAGCTCGGTGATCTTCTTCTTGTTCTCGATCAGCTTGGCGAACGCCTCGCGATAGGTCTTGAGCAGCGTGTTCATCTCCCTGACGACCGGTTCGACCTTTTCGTTGGTCGTCGGGATATTCTTGAAGGCGTTTTCCAGGAAGCTCAGGCGGCTGGTGGTGCTGGTTGCCGCCGTTACATCGCCACTGACCACGAAATTGTGGGCAAAGACCTTGATAGCCTGGAACTGGGTGGTGATGGTCTTGGCCTGGAATGCCACCGCCTGCAGATCGAGCTCGGTTGCGGTGCTGGCGAGGTCGTCGAGCTTGTATTCCAGCGACATTTCGCTGCGGGTCAGCGCATTCTTGGTGAGATACTCGCTCTCTTCCTTGGTCTTCAGGATGTCCGCAAAGATCTTGGTGAAGGTACGGAACTCGCGCGCCAGCTTGGTGACCCGTTCCAGCCGCGCCGGGTCGGTGGTGCTGCGCATCGACACGTCGATCGCGTCCTTCAGCCCGGCTTCGGCCGCAATCGCCGCCTTGCTGTCCTCTTCCTTGCCGGTCGCGACGTAGTAGCGCACGAGCGAGCGATAGGAGATCAGCTCACGGTCGATGCCGCGGGCGAGATCGGCTTCCGTGACGCTCTTGCGGTAGGCGGCGACGCCGGCCGAGACGTGCTCGAAGCCGAGATAGGCGGTGCCCATGCTGGCGGCGGAAATCGCCAGCACCACGGCAAAACCGAGCATGACCTTGCCGCGGAAGCGGAGGGTTGGAAGGCGGACCGACCGCAAGCTGACACGCCTCAAAACCCCCATCCCCTGCCCCCGTCTCAAGATAAAGCCAGCCGGATCGGGAGCCTGCGCCCCCAATCGCTGACCCGAAGCTACGGCTAAATGGATAAAGGTGCGTAAACCCGGCAGCCCGTCCCGGGGTTGCAAGGGGTACCTCATGCCCGTGAGGTCATGCCCACCGCCCCGTCACTAAGGTGTCACCGATCACATCCGCGTCCCCGGACGAAAATCCTAGTTGCAAGTTCCCTTGCCGCTGTCTCTAATTAGAACCAATCAAAAACATCGGGAGGAGTAAGCGTGACAAAAGTCCAGCTGAAAGTGAACGGCAAGGCGGTCTCGGTCGACGTCGAGGACCGGACCCTCCTCGTCCATCTCCTGCGGGAAAACCTCAATCTAACCGGCACGCATGTCGGCTGCGACACCAGCCAGTGCGGCGCCTGCGTCGTCCATATCGACGGCCGTGCGGTAAAATCCTGCACTGTGCTGGCGGCTCAAACGGCCGGCAGCGAAGTCATCACCATCGAAGGCATCGCCAGGGGCGACGAACTGCATCCGATGCAGGCCGCGTTCCGCGACAATCACGGCCTGCAGTGCGGTTATTGCACCCCAGGAATGATCATGTCGTCGATCGACATCGTGCATCGCTATGGCGGCAAGCTCGATGAAGCGACCGTGCGCCACGAGCTGGAAGGCAATATCTGCCGCTGCACCGGCTACCACAACATCGTCAAGGCGGTGCTGGATGCGGCGTCCCGCATGAAGGTCGCGCAGGCCGCGGAATAGCGCGTCCCCGCTGCTCGCTGAATTCAATCTGCCGCACGCGATGCGGCGGTACATCACAACATCTCCGGTTGGGAGGATCAGAACATGGGCGTTGAAGGCATTGGCGCAAGTGTGGTGCGCAAGGAAGACAAGCGGTTCATCACCGGCAAGGGCCGCTACGTTGACGATGTAAAACTGGTGGGCATGACCTACGCCCATTTCATCCGCAGCCCGCATGCCCATGCCAGGGTCAAGGGCATCGACTCCTCCGCCGCGATGAAGATGCCGGGCGTGATCGCCGTGCTGACCGGCCAGCAGATCGTCGACGACAAGATCGGCAATTTGATCTGCGGCTGGGCCATCACCTCAAAGGACGGCTCGCCGATGAAGATGGGCGCATGGCCCGCAATGGCGCCGGAGACGGTGCGCTTCGTCGGGCAAGCGGTCGCGGTCGTGATCGCCGAGACCAAGAACCAGGCGCGCGACGCGGCCGAAGCCGTCGTCGTCAATTACGAGGAGCTGCCGGCGGTGGCAAATGTCGCCGCGGCACTCAAGCCCGGCGCGCCGCAGCTGCATCCGGAAGCTCCCGGCAATGTGATCTATGACTGGCACCTCGGCGACGAAGCCGCCGTCAAGGCCGCCTTTGCCAAGGCGGCGAACGTTGTGTCGCTCGACCTCACCAACAACCGCCTGGCGCCAAATGCGATGGAGCCGCGCGCGGCGATCGCCGACTACGACGCGGCGGAAGAGCACTTCACGCTCTATACGACCTCGCAGAATCCGCACGTCGCGCGCCTCGTGCTTTCGGCGTTCTATAACGTCGCGCCCGAGCACAAGCTGCGGGTGATCGCACCCGACGTCGGCGGCGGCTTCGGTTCGAAGATCTACATCTATCCGGAAGAAATGGTGGCGCTGTGGGCCTCGAAGAAGGTCGGCCGTCCCGTGAAGTGGACCGGCGACCGCACCGAAGCCTTCCTCACCGACGCGCATGGCCGCGATCACGTCTCCCATGCCGAGATGGCGTTCGGCAAGGACAACAAGATCCTGGGCTTGAGGGTGAAGACCCAAGCCAATTTCGGCGCCTATATGTCGCTGTTCTCGTCGGCTGTGCCGACCTATCTCTACGCGACCTTGCTGTCCGGCCAGTACGTCATCCCCGCGATCTATGCCGAGGTGATGGCCGTCTACACCAACACCACGCCCGTCGACGCCTATCGCGGCGCCGGTCGGCCCGAGGCGAGCTATCTGCTCGAGCGCATGATGGAGACCGCGGCGCGGCAACTGAAGGTCGATCCGGCCGAGCTGCGCAAGAAGAACTTCATCACCAGCTTCCCGTATCAGACGCCGGTCATCATGGCCTACGACGCCGGCGACTTCCACGCCTCGCTCGACGCCTCGATGAAGGCGATCGACTATGCCGGCTTCCCGGCCCGCAAGGCCAAGGCAAAGTCCGA
>DATEJC010000567.1:0-6710 GCA_035278345.1 Bradyrhizobium sp.
GGTCGTCGTCGACCAGCAGCACCGAGACCGCCGGCCGGTTCCGCGCAGCGGCACGCAGCGGCTCAGGCGCGGGCGCGACCTGCTCCTCCGAGGCCGGCAGCCAGATCTCGGCGGTGGTCCCCTCGCCTCGCTGGCTCTTCAGCCGCAAGACGCCGCCGGATTGCTCGGCGAGGCCCTTCACCATGGACAGGCCAAGCCCGGTGCCCTTGCCGACGCCCTTGGTGGTGAAGAACGGCTCCTGCGCGTGGCGCAGCGTCTCCTCATCCATGCCGGCGCCGGTGTCGCTCACCGACAGCGCGACATAGCGGCCCGGCGCGAGGCCATCGATGGCCTGCTCTTCGCGCGCGGCGATGGAGATGACGCCGCCGCTCGACGCGATCGCATCGCGCGCATTGACGGCAAGGTTGAGGATCGCAAGCTCCAGCTGATTGGCGTCGACCTTCACCCTGGAAAGCTGGAGTGGAAATTGCGTCTCCACCCGGATGCCGGGATCGAAATTGAGCAGCGCCGCCATGCCGCGCACGAGCTCGGGCACATCGACGACGACGGGTTTGAGATCCTGCTTGCGCGCAAAGGCCAGCATGCGCTGGGTGAGCGAAGCGCCGCGGACGGCGCCCTGGATCGCGTTGTCGAGCAGGCGGAGGATTCGCGGGTCCTCGCTGTGCAGGCGCTTCTTGGCAAGATCGAGGCTGCCGAGGATCACGGCAAGGATGTTGTTGAAGTCGTGGGCGACGCCGCCGGTGAGCTGGCCGATGGTCTCCATCTTCTGCGACACCGCGAGCGCATCGCGCGTGCGGTCCAGCGCTTCCTGGGCGCGGCGGCGCTCGCTGACGTCGCGCACGATCTTGGCAAAGCCGATGGCCTCGCCGAGTTCGTTGCGCACCGCGCGGATGGTGGCTTCCGCCCAGAACTGGCTGCCGTCCTTGCGGACGCGAAGGCCTTCGCCGATGGACTTGCCGTCCCGCGTGGCGGCGGCCAGCATGAGATCGGGCACGCCGAGGTCGCGATCTTCGACGGTGTGCAGGATGCCGTAATGCGCGCCGACGATCTCCTCGCCATAGCCGATCAGCCTGCTGGCGCCGAGATTCCAGTTCGCCACGCGCCCTTCGGAATCCAGCATGAAGATGGCGTGATCGGCGACGCCCTCGACCAGCAGGCGGAATTTCTCCTCGCTTCTTCGCAGCATCTCGGCTTCGCGGCCGGCGCGCTCGGCGAAGGCGCGGTCGTAGACCGCGGCGGTAAGGCCGATGATGAGAATTCCGATGGTGGCGCCGGCGACGAGGAAGGCGAGCGGCGCCTGCGTCACTGCGCCGTGACCGTAGCTGAGCACGACCTTCATGGGGATGAAGGACGAGCCCTGCATGGCGGCATAATGCATGCCCGAGATCGCCGCGCCCATGACGATGCCGGCGCAGGCGCGCTGCACCCCGCTGGTGGTGTGGAAGGCAAGCCATAGCGCGATGATGGAGGCGCCGATGGCGATGGCGATCGAGATCGCGACCCACACAATGTCGTACTGGATCGAGGCGCCCATCCGCATCGCGCCCATGCCGGTGTAGTGCATGCCTGAGATGGCAAGGCCCATGCCGATGCCGGAGACGATCAGCGCCTCCGGCCGCTGGCTGACGACGACAAAGGCGGCGGCCGCGACCAGAATCGGAATCGCGAGCGAAAGCAGCGTCAGCAGCGGATCGTAGGAAATATCGATGCCCGGCAGGCTGAAGGCCAGCATGGCGACGAAGTGCATCGACCAGATGCCGCCGCCCATGGCGACGGCCGCGGCGACCAGCCAGCCGAGGCTGGCGGTGGAGGAGCCGGCTGCCCGCATGCGGGTCGCCAGATCCAGCGCCGTGTAGGAAGCGAGCGCCGCGATCAGGATCGAGAGCGCGACGAGGACGGTATCGTGGGAACCGGGATGATGATGCATTCGCCGAATCGCACGCTGGTTGCGGCGCCATATCCTTCCCGACCGCAAAAAGGCGCGGGTATGGCGACCGCGGGCATTCTGCGCCATTTTGGGTTAAGGGATGCAAAAAGGCCACGCGTAAAAACCGCGAAGACAGTCTTAAGGAACTTTAAGCACAGCCGCTCTTGTTCCCGCGGCAGCCCCTGCCCGGGTTTTGGCCGTTCCGTTCTCCCTCTCCTGAAGGAGAGGGCGCAGGGAAAGCCGGGCGACGACTGCGCCCGTAGGTGCCCGTGTGCCGGAGCACACGGGGAAGTGCTACAGGTACAGCCGATCACGCCGGCTTTCCCCGCGCAATGTTTGACGGCTTATACGTGCTCTCCCCGGTGAGCGGCCTTTTTTGTCACCGTTGCCAACCCCGCACAGGCGGGGCGGATAGACGCCAGGGTCGCGGCGCCAGGACCACACGATTTCGCCGTCCGCCACGGACGTTTCGCCCAGGTGAAATCACCTGAAGCCCGCGACGGCCATCGCATCCTGCTCCCAACGAAACGTGACGATGCGCATCGCCCCTCCCAGGGGGTGCAGGACGGGGCGATGTATAACGGAAATCGGAATTCTGGGAAAGAGAAATATTTTTGATGGAGGGGATTGACAGGATTCTGAGATAACGAATTTTCCGCGCAGCGCCTCCCCGGCGGCTCGGCGAGAGCGACGATGCTGGGGCTAGAACGGACCGGAGACCCTGCCCATTCGGGTAGTTTCCGTATGCGTTTGGAAATCACAGATTGGGGGCAACCCAACCGGGAGTTTTGTCATGACCGACCCGAGTTCAGCCAGCCTTTCCCAGCTCTCTTCCGCCATCGCCGGCGTCGTCGCCCGAGCGGCCCCCGCCATCGTCTCCGTGCACTCGCACCGCTTGCGCGCATCCGGCTTCGTCTGGAAACCCAATATCGTCGTCACAGCCGACGAGGCTTTGGCCGACGAAGGCGACATTTCGATACAACTTTCGGACGGAACCGTTCGGCCGGGCAGGATCGCAGGACGCGACCACACGACCGACGTCGCCCTGCTGCGGTTCGATACGAAGGACGGCGCCAAGGGCATCCCGCCGATCAAGCTCTCGCCTGATGTGCCAAAGCTCGGATCGCTCGCGGTGGTCGTTGCGGCGGAGCGTGGCTCACCGACGGCAGCGCTGGGCGCGGTTTCGCTCGTGGGCGGCCGCTGGCGCAGCCTTCGCGGCGGTGAAATCGACGCCAGGGTCGAGCTCGACGTTCGATTGCGGCACAGCCATCAAGGCGGTGTCGTGCTGGATGCCTCAGGCGACGCCATCGGTATGGCGGTGCTCGGGCCACGACGCGTCCTTGTTATTCCGACGGCAACGATCGAACGTGTCGCCGGCAGGCTCGAGACCCACGGTCGGATTGCCCGAGGCTATCTCGGGCTAGGCCTGCAACCGGTCAAGCTCGACGATGGCGTCGGCGCGATGGTGATGAACGTCGACAAGTCGGGTCCATCGTCCGCCGCCGGCATCCGCCAGGGCGACGTGATCGTCGGGTGGAACGACGAGAATATCTCCAGCGTGCGATCGCTGTTGCAAGCACTCGGCCCCGATAGCGTGGGGTCAGTGGTCGAGGTAACGGTTCGTCGCGCGGGCGAGCCGGTTCGGCTGAAGTTGACCATCGGCGAGAGGCCGGAGACGTGAGCGAGGAAACTTCGGCGGCCATCGTCGTCGCGATCGACATCGACGATCCTGCGCTCGCGGACCGGATGGCTTCGCTGCTGGGAGGCGTCGCCGGGCTCCGCCTTGCTGCGCCGGGAGAACCAGCGGCCGTCACGGTGGTGTCGCGGGATCGGCAAAGCAGCGTCGAACTACACGGTTTCGATCTTACGCCGAGAGAACTCGACGTACTCGCGTTGCTGGCCGAAGGTGCATCGAACAAGACAATTGCGAAGCAGCTCGGGATTTCGGTTCATACCGCCAAATTCCACGTCCGCTCACTTCTTGACAAGCTTGATGCGACCGGCCGCACCGACGCCGTGGCCCACGCGGCGCGACGCGGCGTCATTAACCTGTAGCGAGAGCAGACGCGCCTGTGTGCGCAACCAGGTCGTTCCACGGCAGAACTGCCAACGTCATGCATCAAGCTCATCATGTGCTGGCAAGATGAGATTAGGTTGAACTGGAGCGGCATCGGATTTTCACCTCTCCCTTTGGGAGAGGTCGGCGCGCAGCGCCGGGTGAGGGGTTACGGCCTCTCGTTGGGCAGCCCCCTCACCCGATTTGCTGCGCAAATCGACCTCTCCCCGTTGGGGAGAGGTGAATCGAATCTGCCTGACGATCGATTCAACTAAACGCCATCATGCTCTGGTCTAAGCCTGATGCGTCCCGGACTTTTCACCGGAAATGACACGCCACCCAATGCCCGTCGGCGCTTTGCTTGAGCGGCGGGGTCTCGCGGTTGCATTTCGGAAACTGCGCGATCGGGCACCTGGTGTGGAAATGGCAGCCGCGCGGCGGGTGAATGGGGCTTGGGACTTCGCCCGCCAGTCGGATGCGCTGTCGTTTCACTTTTGGATCCGGTATCGGGACCGCCGACAGCAGCGCTTCGGTATAGGGGTGCAGCGGCGAGGTGTAGAGCTCGCGGGCCGGCGCGCTCTCGACGATGCGCCCGAGATACATCACGGCAACGCGCCTGCTGATGTGCTCGACGACCGACAGGTCGTGGGCAATGAAGAGGTAGGCGAGCCCGAATTTCTGCTGCAAATCTTCCAGCAGATTGATGATCTGGGCCTGGATCGAGACATCCAGCGCCGATACCGGCTCATCGCAGATGATCAGTTTCGGCTCGACCGCGAGCGCGCGCGCGATGCCGATGCGCTGGCGCTGGCCGCCGGAGAACTCGTTCGGATAGCGGCTCATGTGGTCGGCCTCGAGACCGACAGTCTCCAGGAGCTCGGCGACGCGCTCCTCGAACTGGCGCTTGGTTTTGGTCAGGCGGTGGATGACCAGCGCCTCGCCGATGATCGCGCCGACATTCATGCGCGGATTGAGCGAGGCGTAGGGGTCCTGGAAAATGATCTGGATGTCACGGCGCAAGATACGCAGCGCGTCGGCCCCCAGCTGCCGCACATCCTTGCCCTCGAAGCGAACCTCGCCCGATGTCGGCTCGATCAGGCGCAGCACGCAGCGCCCGGTGGTCGACTTGCCACACCCGGATTCGCCGACCAGCCCGAGCGTCTCGGCGCGGTCGACGTGAAAATCGACGCCGTCGACGGCATGGACGCTGCCGGCCTGCCGGCCGAGCAGGCCGCCCTTCAGCGGAAACTGCTTGGTGAGACCGGAGACCCTGAGCAGCGGCTGGTCGCTCGTTGCAAGTTCGCTCATTGGACCGCCGTCCGTTCGGCATGGATGCAGGCGACCTTGTGGCCGGGTTCGAGCTCGCGCAAGGCGGGCTGCGCCACCCGGCACTCGTCGGTCGCAAAGCCGCAGCGCGCGGCGAAGCGGCAGCCGACCGGCGGATTGATCAGCCGCGGCACCGTGCCGGCGATGGTCTGCAGGCGGCTCTTGCGGACGCCCGCCTTGTCGATGCGCGGGATCGAGCGGATCAGGCCCTGCGTATAGGGATGGCGCGGATTGGCGAACAGCCGATCGACGGCCGCCTCCTCCACCACCTTGCCCGCATACATCACCACGACGCGCTGCGCGACCTCGGCGACGACGCCCATCGCGTGGGTGATCAGCATGATCGACATGCCGAAGCGGGATTTCATGTCCTGCAACAGGTCGAGGATCTGCGCCTGGATGGTGACGTCGAGCGCGGTGGTCGGCTCGTCGGCGATCAAGAGCTTTGGGCGGCACGACAGCGCCATCGCGATCATCACGCGCTGGCGCATGCCGCCGGAGAACTGGTGCGGGTAGTCGTTGACCCGCCGCTTCGGGTTCGGGATCTGCACCAGCGCCAGCATGTCGATGGTGCGCTCCAGCACGGCTTTGCGGCTCAAGCCTTCGTGCAGCGCGATCACCTCGCCGATCTGGTCTCCGATGGTGTAGACCGGATTGAGCGAGGTCATCGGCTCCTGGAACACGATGGCGATTTCGCGGGCGCGGATCTGGTTGAGCTCGGCCGGCGGCAGCGGCACGATGTCGCGGCCCTGCCACAGGATCTGCCCGCCGGCGATGCGCCCGGGCGGCATCGCGATCAGCTTCAGCACCGACAGCGCGGTGACGGTCTTGCCGCAGCCGGACTCGCCGACCACGCAAACCGTCTCGCCGCTGCCCACCGCAAGATCGACGCCGTCCACCGCCTGCACGATGCCGTCGTCGGTGGCGAAATGGGTTTTCAGTCCGCGGATGTCAAGCAGCGGCGCTGCGCGCGCCGGCCTGTCGATGTCCATCACGCGCGTTTCACCCGGCATCTACATGACCTTCCTGGGGTCGAGCGCATCGCGCAATCCGTCGCCGATGAAATTGATAGCCAGCACGGTCAGGAAAATGGCAGCGCCCGCGAATAGCGCCCAGTGCGGCGCGATGTCGAGATAATCCTTGGCGTCGAACAACAGGCGGCCCCAGGTCGGCGTATCCGGCGGAAAGCCGAGACCGAGAAACGACAGCGTCGATTCCGCGATGATGGCGGCGGCGACATCGATGGTGCCGGCGACGATCACCGGCCCGAGCGCGTTGGGCAAAATATGTCTGATCACCAGCCGCGGCGTGGTGGCGCCAAGCGCCCGCGCCGCCTCGACGAACTCCTTTTCGCGCAGCGAAAGAAACTGCGCCCGCACCAGCCGCGCCACCGGCATCCAG
>DATEJC010000568.1:0-4018 GCA_035278345.1 Bradyrhizobium sp.
TTCCGCACTCTCTTCATCTCCGACGTCCATCTCGGAGCCCGCGGCTCGCAAGCCGACCGATTGCTGGATTTCCTGCGCAGCCACGACGCCGACACCATCTATCTCGTCGGCGACATCGTCGATGGCTGGGCGCTGAAGTCGTACTGGCACTGGCCGCAATCGCATAACGACTTCGTGCAGAAGCTGCTGCGCAAGGCGCGCAAGGGCGCCAAGGTCATCTACGTGCCGGGCAACCACGACGAGTTCCTGCGAAAATATTACGGCACGCATTTCGGCGGCATCGACGTGATGGAGAACACCGTTCACACCGGCGCCGACGGCAAGCGCTACCTCGTGATCCACGGCGACATCTTCGACCTCGTCGTGCAGAACGCGCGATGGCTCGCTCATCTCGGCGACAAGGCCTACGACTTCGCGATCCAGATGAACCGCCTCGTCAACTTCTTCCGCCGCATGTTCGGCGTGCCCTACTGGTCGCTGTCGCAATGGGCGAAGCTGAAGGTGAAGAAGGCGGTCAACTATATCGGCGCCTTCGAATCGACGCTCGCGGGCGAGGCAAGGCGCCATGGCTGCGACGGCGTGATCTGCGGCCACATCCACTACGCCACCATCCGCGACGAGCACGGCATTCGCTACATGAATTGCGGCGACTGGGTCGAGAGCTGCACAGCGCTTGTCGAGCACGAGGACGGCACCTTCGAGATCATCACCTGGGCCGATCCGGTACGCCGCGTTGCCCCGGTCCCCCGCGTGGCAGCGCGCGCCGCCTGATGAAGATTCTGGTCGCAACCGATGCGTGGCATCCCCAGGTCAACGGGGTGGTCCGCACGTTGACCGTGATGGCCGATGCTGCCAGGGGCCTGGGTGTCGAAGTCGAATTTCTCACGCCGCAATCCTTCCGCACCTTTGCGATGCCGAGTTACCGCGACCTGCGGCTGGCGTTGCCCGGGCCTTCCAGGATTGCCGAGTTGATCGAGCGCGCCGCGCCCGACAGCATTCACATCGCGACCGAAGGTCCGATCGGCTTCATGGTCCGCCGCTATTGCCGCAAGCATGGCCTGCCTTTCACCTCAGGTTTTCACACGCGCTTCCCCGATTATGTTTCCGCTCGCTCGCCGATCCCCGAGAAGTGGATATGGAGCGCGCTGCGCGCCTTCCACCGGCCGAGCCAGGCGGTGATGGCGGCAACGCCGGCGCTGGTCAGCGAATTGCGCTCGCTAGGCTTCCGCAACGTGGTGCTGTGGTCGCGCGGCGTCGACACCAAACTGTTCCATCCGCGCGACATCGACATCTGCCTGCCGGCGCCGGTATGGCTCTGCGTCGGTCGCGTCGCGGTTGAGAAGAACCTGGAAGCGTTCCTCGACCTCGATCTTCCCGGCACCAAGGTGATCGTCGGCGACGGCCCGGCGCGGGCGAAGCTGGAACGCAGATATCCGCGCGCCATATTCCTCGGCGCACGGCATGGCGAAGAACTCGCCGAGATCTATGCGGCCTGCGATGTGTTCGTTTTCCCGAGCAAGACCGATACTTTCGGACTCGTGTTGCTGGAGGCGCTTGCCAGCGGCCTGCCGGTCGCGGCTTTCCCGGTGAAGGGTCCGCGCGACGTGATCGGTTCGGCGCCCGTTGGCGTGCTCAGCGAGGATCTACGCTCGGCTTGTCTGGAGGCATTGAGCATCCCGCGCGAGGCCTGCGTTGAGTTTGCCGCCGCGCATAGTTGGGAGGCCTCCGCGCGGGCGTTCATCGCTTATGCGCTGCGCGTTCGCTTCGACGACCACGAGACGGAACTGGTCGAATTCGTGGCGGAAGACCCGCATTTCGCAGCCTGACAGCTGTTAATCCGCCTTGCCCGCGATGCGGGCGGCGCGATAAAATCGGCCCATGACCGAAAGCAAGCCGAGCCTGCCCGTGAGCGCCGCCGATATCGAGGCGGCCGCCAAGGTGGTCGCGCCGTTCGCGGTGCGCACCCCGCTGTTGTCGTTCCCCGTGCTGGACGAGCGCGCCGGGACCAAAGTCTTCCTGAAGCCGGAGATGCTGCAGCGGACCGGCTCGTTCAAGTTCCGCGGCGCCTTCAACAAGCTCTCGTCAATTCCGCAAGCCAATCGCGGAGGCGGCGTGGTGGCGTTCTCCTCCGGCAACCATGCCCAGGGCGTGGCGGCGGCGGCAAAAATCCTCAACATGCAGGCGACCATCGTGATGCCGGCGGATGCGCCGCTCTCCAAGCGCGAGCGCACGAAATCCTACGGCGCCGAGGTCGTGCTGTATGACCGCGACAAGGAAGACCGCGAGGCGATCGCGGGCGGCATCGCCAGCAAGCGCGGCGCCACCCTGGTGCGGCCCTATGACGATCCCTTCGTGATCGCAGGCCAGGGCACCGCCGGCCGCGAGATTGCCGAGGACATGGCTGCACGCGGGCTCTCGCCGGACATCGTGGTCGCGCCGGCCTCCGGGGGCGGCCTGATCGCGGGCGTTGCCACCGCCGTGAAGTCCCGCTTCCCGAATGCGGAAGTCATCGTCGCCGAGCCGAAGGGCTATGACGACCATGCGCTCTCGCTCAGGGTTGGCCACCGCGAAGCGCATCCCGCCGCCGCGCGCACCATTTGCGATGCGCTGATGGCGGCAATGCCGGGCGAGCTGACCTTTTCGATCAACAGCAAGCTGCTTGCCCGCGGCGTCACCGCCTCCGACGAGGAAGTCGCCGCCGCCGTTGCCTTTGCCTATCGCGAGCTCAAGCTCGTGGTCGAGCCCGGCGGCGCCGTGGGGCTAGCCGCGCTGCTGGCAGGGCGCATCGACGCCAAGGGCAAGAACGTGGTCATCGTTCTCTCCGGCGGCAATGTGGACGCGGACCTCTTCGCAAAGCTGGTCGCCTAAGACGCTTCTGCAAAAATAGAGCGGGGCAGAGCATCGCAGCTCTGCCCCGGTTTCGTTGCCGCGAGGTGCGGTTCGATCAGAAGCCGCGGCCCATTCCGCCGCCCATGGCCATGCGGGCGCCGCCATTATTGCCGCCGTTGTTGAAGCTCATCTTGGCGGGCTGCGGGTTGCCCGGGTTGAGCTTGTTGCCCATTGACGGGTTGTTGTTGAGCTTCATGACGGGCGCGTTGTTCAGCTGCTGCTGGCGCGGCGTGACGGGCAGGGTGGTCACGCGGTTGACGGGCATGCTCGTCTTGACGTCGACCTTGCTGTCCTGACCGGCAGTCTTGCCGCCATTGTTGATGGGCAGGGTGCCGATCTTGCCACCATTGATGCCGGTGTTGCCGTTGGCGGGCGTACCATTGCTGTTTGGCGCAGGCAGGGTGACGATCTTCTTGTCGGACGCGCCGTCAGTCTTGCCGCCATTGTTGACGGGCAAGGTGACGATCTTGCCGCCATTGATGCCGGTGTTGCCGTTGCCGGCAGTGTTGTCCTTGCCCGGCAGGTTGATGCCGAGACCGCCATTGATCTTCACCTGACCATTGTTCTCGCCGATCTTGATGCCGTCCTTTGGCAGGCCGAAATTGACCGGCTGCTTCAGGTTCGGCGCAAGCTGCGGCGACACGATCAGCTTGGTGGCCTGCATCAGCGGCACTTCCTTCGGCTTGTTCTGCAGGTTCGCCGCGACCTTCGCCAGCGGGCTGTCGCCGAAATTGTCGGCAAAGGTCTTGTAGGCGAACGGCGAGTTGGCAAGCACGGTCTTGTGCCAGGCCTGCGCGACGATCAGGTTGCGCAGCAGCCAGCGGATGCGGTCGCACAGCGGGTCGTGCGGATACATCTCGATGAACTGCTGATAGTACTGCGGCTGGCCTTCCGACAGCACGTAGTCATAGGCCTGCTGCACCGATCGGCTCGGCAGGTTGGAGGCGGCCGCCACCACCGGACCGCGGTTCGGCGCACGGGTCGCCGCCACGGCGGTGTCGCCGAAGAAGTAGAAGTCCGAGGTCAGCGACGAGCTTTCCCACGGGATCTGCTTGCCAGCGGTCGAGCCGGCCACATTGAGGCGAACGCGCTTGAACAACTGCTCGATCGGCAGGTTCGGTTGGCCCGC
>DATEJC010000569.1:0-2648 GCA_035278345.1 Bradyrhizobium sp.
GTCTGGAAACTCGCAACGCGAGATGCCGGCGAGCGGCTTGGGGTCGCCGGTCTCGGCCGTATCGAGGCCGGTGCGCCCGCTGACATCCTGCTGTTCCGCCGCGACCCCACGGCGACACTGGATAATCTCGCAAGCCTCGAAGCGGTTATTGCGGGCGGCAAGCTGTATCGCATGGCGGATCTAACCAGCGCGCAGCAAGAGACTGCCGACTATTTCAACTCCCCGATCATCAAGCCGCTCGCCCGCCGCGGCGCCGAGCAGGCACTGGCGCGCGCCTTTGACCGCGCGAAGGCGTGAAGCGCTATTGGCGCGTGAAGGCGGCCCTGGCGTCGACGGCATCTGCACCGGGCAGTCCGGTGGCCTTCAATGCCGCTGCGGCGGCGGCCGAGCCATCGGCCCGATCGAGCCAAGGCAGCCTCGCCGAGATGCCGCGGGTAACGGGCTCGCCGAGCGCACCGCCGAAATCGATCGGCCAGAATCCGTTCGGCACCACCTCCGCCGTGATGCCGCGCAGGCGGAAGCCCTTGCCCAGCACGGCCTCGGAGTCGTCTGGCGAAACCACCCTGGCGCTGCCGGGATTGGCGGGATCGGCAAACATTACCAGCACCGGAATCAGCGCGCCCTTCACCGGAACGACGCCGGTCTGCTTGCTCATGTCGTTGAAATTGACACGCGTGCCGGTGGCCGCCGGATAGGCGCGCAGCGCCACATAGTTGATCCCGTCCATATCGAGCGTCTTGTCGGGATGAGCGAGCAGCGCGACGAGATTCTTGCCCGCGCCGAGATCGACATAAACAGCATCGCCTGATGTGCGCGTGTTGCCGCCGGGCGTGTAGCCGCGATAGGGAGTGACGGCGAAGATGCCGGAGGCCGATTTGACACCTTCGGGAGTCTCGACCTCCACCGTCATGCGGTATTTGTGACCGGGGCGATTGACCCTGACGTGGTCACCGATGACGAGCGCGGCGAGCAGGCCCAGCGGTCCGATCCATTTGATCAATATCATTTCCGCCCCGCCCTGCTTCGCGATTCGGCTCGCCCGCTTCGCTTGGCACAACCCGTGCGCCAGCGTCAAACCGCGCGCGATGGCGGCTTGATCCCGGCCGCGTTTTGTCGAATGAGTGTCCCGCCACGCGGAAAGCAGGAAGGGTTCGTCATGCCAGTTTCGACCGAGGAGCGTCTTCAGGCCCGCAACGACCTAGCCTGGTCGATATCGGCCGGCGGCATCGGCGTGGTTCTGTTCATCGCGCTGCTGGTGTTCGCCTGGTTTTTTGCCGCCACCCTGTTCCTGATCTTCGCCGGCATGCTGCTCGGCGTGGCGCTGAACGCCATGACCGGCCTGCTCGGCCGGGTGGTGCCGCTGCCGCAGCCGGTTCGGCTTGCCATCGTATGCCTGGCGCTGGTGGCCATGCTGTCGGGCATCGTCTTCCTCGGCGGCACCACCATCGCACAACAGGCGACCATCCTGAGCAACACCATCAAGTCGCAGCTCACCAACGTCAAAACTTTCCTCGAGAGTTATGGTGTCGACACCAGCTTCTTCGATCTCAGTTCCTTCACCGCGGCACCGCACGCCGCAGATGCATCCGCACAGGCGCCTTCGACGCCGCATCTGCCCAGCGCCAGCACCATCGCCTCGAGCGGCGGTGCGATCCTCGGTCAAACCTTCAAGGTGGTGCTCGGCGCCGTAAGCGCCGTCGGCAATTTCTTCATCGTGCTGTTTCTCGGGCTGGCCTTTGCGGTGCAGCCAAGCGTCTATCGCGAGGGCCTGCTGTTCATGGCGCCTGCAAAGCACCGCGCACGCACCACCGAAATCATCGACCGCATCGGCTTTACGCTGGAGCGCTGGCTGATCGCGCAGATCATCACCATGGCCGCGGTGTTCCTGGTGACCTGGATCGGCCTTGCCGTCATCGGCATCCCCTCATCATTCATCCTGGGCATTCAGGCGGGCCTGCTCGCCTTCATCCCGACGGTCGGCGCGATCCTCGGCGGCCTGATCGTGGTGCTGGCGAGCCTCCCCTCGGGCTGGGTAGCCGGCCTCAGCGCCTTCGTCCTGTTCCTCGGCGTGCATGCGCTGGAAAGCTATATCCTCACGCCGATCATCCAGCGCCAGGCGCTCGACATCCCGCCGGCCACGCTGTTTGCGTTTCAGATCCTGCTCGGTGTCGTCTTCGGCATCTGGGGCCTGGCGCTGGCGCTGCCGCTGATGGCGATCGCCAAGGTGATGATCGATCACTTCAAGGCCGAGCCGAACACACCTGAAGGTGTAGCGGCGTAATCTCGTTCTTCACTTCTCCCTGCTTGCGGGGAGAAGTCGGATCGCATCCGCACATGCGAACCGGATGAGGGGGTACAGGTCTATCAATTCGCAACGAACGCGCGGAGACACCCCTCTCCCCGCAAGAGCGGGGCGAGGGAGAAGAGTCGCGCCCGCGGCAATACTTCAACTCGCCACCACGGTATTGGTGTGCTCGACATCGGGCGGCGAGGCAAAATACTGCCCGACCAGCCCGCGCCATTCCGTAAAATTCTCCGAGCCGCGGAAGTCGACGGTGTGGTTCTCCAGCGTTTCCCATTTCACCATCAGACGGTAGCGCTGCGGTTTCTCGATCGATCGGTGCAGCTCGAAGCCGTGAAAGCCCTTG
>DATEJC010000570.1:0-4697 GCA_035278345.1 Bradyrhizobium sp.
AGCAGGCGGGCGACAAAGCGCAAACGCTCTTCCATTACCGAACTCGCTCTCCACGGCATCCACACCCCCCGCAGAACAAAAGCGGAAAGTGTAACCCATGTGTCCGGTACGAAATGTCACCTATGTCTCGGGCCGCTCATCTCGGTCGCCGTACGGCTAGGCCCCGAGTGCTCCGCGATGCTCTTCGGAAAACACGTGGGCGTAAAGATTGGCGATCCACTGCTTGCCTTCCTGGGTGACCCGCAGGTACCTGAGCGCATCGCCGATATAGGGACGAACGGCTTTCCAGAAGAACGACGGATACGCGGCCCGCAAGTCGTCAGAACTTTGATAGCCGAGTTTCCCGCTAACGCCTGTTTCGCGAAATTCAGCGAACAGGGCCGAAGTCTTGCGTAGATAATTGATGTCGGCCAATTGGCCGATCAAATCCGCCGCCCGAAGCAGACCCGGGTAGTCTGCCGTACTGGCATGCTGTTCGTGTTCCGGTACCGGAAACCTCGTGTGCTCGATGTTGGCCTGGATTTCGCGCGTATCGATGTGCGTCAAGCTCGCTTTGCCGAAGCGCTCGCTGACAAAGAGTTTCGATCGCGTCACATGATAGGGGGTCAACGATGCATCGGTGGCTCCTGCCGGGATCTGCACGAGATCACCCTTTTCGTTGCAGACATATTTCCCCTCCTGGTCGCCCCGGCACACCCCGCGCACATAGCCGATATCGTGACAAAGAAGTGAAATCACAAAGTGAAGCCAATCGCGCGGCGTAACGCCGCCCTCCTTGGTATGCTTCCCGCGCAGGATCTCCTGGCCGACGAGCGTCACCATGATGGTGTGGTTCATATCGTGGTAAGCCGCATCGCTGTCGGCGATGTTCTCCAAAGCGAGGCGCCCCACGAAAGCGATGATGTCCGGATAAGCCGGCTCCAGGACGCCATAGCTTTGCACGTACGCCTCTCGAAGCTGCTCGATAAACGCCTGGATGATAATTTGTGTGGGATTGAACATGGTCGCCTCCCAGAATTGAGGGATGCTATTCCAGTTCGAGCCCGTCGTCACGAGATCGCACTTCGACGGGCCCATCAACACAGCCGCTTGTCCGCCCTTATCGCTTGCGGACTTATGCCGTTTGATTTCCGTCAATAATCTCGTGTGCGACTGCCGATTCTGGATTTGCCGCCGCACTAATTGAGCCGATCAGGCGTCTGAACGTCTCGATCACCATTTGTTCGCTGGTCGGGCAAAAGGAATGCTTTCTAGACACTGGTCAGTGTCGCGCCGCGCTACTCCAGCGCCCGCCTGCGGTTGTCGCCGAGATAGCCGTCGCGGGTCTGCGGCAGTTTGCGATCGAGGATGCGGCTTGCCACCACCGTGCGCAGGATTTGCGCGGTGCCGCCGCCAATGGTGAACATGCGGGCATCGCGCACCATGCGCTCCAGCGGGCGATTGCGGGAGTAGCCGGCCGCGCCAAACACCTGCAGCGCATCGTTGGTGATCCTGATCGCGGCTTCCGACGCGAAGATTTTGGCTTGCGCGGCGAACAGGGCATCCGGAAAAGGGTCCGCGGATCGCGCCGCCTTGTAGATCAGCTCCCGCGCGGCGGCGATCTGGACCGACATATCGGCCAGCATCCATTGCAGGCCCTGAAATTCCGCGATCGGCCGGCCGAACTGCTCGCGCGATTTGGCGTAGTCAAGCGCCTGCTGGTAGGCGCCGTCGGCGAGGCCCAGCGCGACGGTGGCGGCGCCGACGCGCTGCGAATTGTAGGCGTTCATGAGATCGGCGAAGCCGCGCCTGAAGCCGGATGGCGGCAGCAGCACCATGTCGTCGGTCACTTCCATATCCCTGAACAGAATCTGGGTTTCCGGAATGCCGCGCAGCCCCATGGTCGGCTCCCGCGCTCCAATGACCAGGCCCTTGGTCTCGCCGCGGACGGCCAGAAATCCGCCGATGCCGAGCTCCTTGCCGGCTTCGTCGAACACCCGCGCGAACACCAGATGCAGTTTCGAGACGCCGCCGCCGGTGATCCAGTGCTTCATGCCGTTGATGACGTAGCCGCCGCCCCGGCGATCGGCGCGCGTCGTCATCTCGCTGGCGGCGGAGCCTGCGCCCGGCTCGGTGATGCAGATGGCGGGCTTGTCGCCGCTGAGGACCAATTCAGCGGCACGCTTCTTCTGCGCCTCGGTGCCGTAATGCATTACGGCTGAAATCGCGCCCATGTTCGCCTCGACGACGATGCGCCCGGTGACGCCGCAGACCTGGGCCATCTCGTCGACGACCAGCGCCGCCTCCAGAAACCCGAGGCCCGCGCCGCCATATTGTTTCGGAATGGTCATCCCGAAGAACCCGGCCTCCGTCAGCGCTTTGACGTTGTCCCAGGGATATTGCTCGGTCCGGTCGGTCTCGGCTGCGCGTGGCGCGATGACTTCGCGCGCCAAAGCGCGGGCGCGCGACTGAAGGTCTCGTTGTGCTGAAGTAAGCGACATGTAAGGGCTCCCCACTCGAAAGTCCGTGGTAGCAGAAAGTGCCGTGCCGGGCATCCGGCCGGCTCCCGCCCTGCGGTGCATTTGTGGCATGCTCGCGCCCAAGGAAGAGCGGCGGCGCCTCGCCGGCTTGCAACTCGTCTCCGGCATGCCGGCCATGCAGACCGGCAGGCGCACCATGCTGAGCTATCTCTTCAAGCCGATTTCAGACCAACTGCAGCGCGCATTCATCGAGCGATAAGAGTTGCGACGCTTGTTCAGCGCTGGGCTGCGTACATCGCGGCCGGCACGTCAACTAGGTGATCGCCGCGCGGCTCATCATTTGCGCCGCAGGAGTCGGGAACGCCTTGGCCTTAACCTGGTGCTGGCGGGCAAGTTCTTGTCATCGTGCGCCAAAAATTCCGGCGCACACTGGCCCAAGCATTGATTCAATTCGGTCGAAAAAAGGTGCCACTCCCTGATCAGGGTTTCGGCCGGGCAACAAGAGACGTGGCCAAAAGATTGGCTGCGGCCCGCACTCGCCTACCAAGAGGGGAACGATAGTGGCGCTCGATCTGAACACGATGCATCTGACGTTCGACGACGAGTTCAACAGTCTGAGCTTGTACAACGGCGTCTCGGGGACATGGAACCCGACCTACGGCTATAGCAGCGACTTGAATAATTTCGCGAGTCACGTTCATGGAGAGGAGAAGCAGATTTATGTGGATCCCGCGTTCACCGGAACGACGTCGGGTGCCTTGGGAGCCAATCCATTCTCGATTCAGGACGGCATTCTCAACATCACAGCGGCGCCGACCTCGCCGGCGCTGGCTGACGCTCTGGGGGGCTATCAATACACATCCGGCCTGATAACCACGCAACAAACCTTCCAGCAGACCTACGGGTATTTCGAGATGAGCGCCAGGCTGCCGGATGGCCAGGGATTGTGGCCAGCATTCTGGCTGTTGCCGGCTGGAGGTTGGGGGCCGCCGGAGATCGACGTTGTGGAGATGTTGGGCAACAATCCATCGACGATCTACACGACGGCTCACTCCACCGTGACCGGCCAGCTTCAATCCACCAGCTTTGCATCGAATGTGGCAGACACATCGGCCGGCTTCCACACCTATGGCGTTGATTGGGAGCCCGACCAGATCACTTGGTATTTCGACGGCCAACAGATCGCTCAGACGGCAACGCCTGCCGACATGCACTCCCCGATGTACATGCTGGCCAATCTGGCCGTGGGCGGCAACTGGCCCGGCTCGCCGGACGCAACGACCGCATTTCCGGCGAACATGCAGATCGATTACATTCGCGCTTATGCGTCCGGGCCCGCCCAGTCGGGTACCGCAGTAATGCCGGAGGCCAATCAACCGACCTCAACCGGCGGCACCACGGCGGCAACGGCCAGCGCGACGCCGGATACGAATCCCGCGTCGGGAAGCGGCACCGCGCCGACCGGCTCCGGGTCAACGGCCGGCGCGACGGCAACGTCGGACACAAATCTCGCGTCGGAAAGTCACGCGGCTTCGGCCAGCTCCGGCGCGGCGACGACATCGGAGGCAAACGCCGCGGACCTGGCGGCAATTGCTCCTCTCGTCGAGCAATTCCTTGGCAGCAATGGCGGCATGGGAGCCGGCGACGGCGATGGTGGTGTAGCTGGTGGAGGCGCCGGTGGCGGGGGCGCCAGCGGTGCTGGAGACGGCAAAGCTGCTCCCGCGTTCTCCGACCTTGCCTTGCCCTTCAACGAAGTTACGCACGCACTCGAGGGGGGCTTGTGGCACAACGTTGTCGAAAAAGCCGGCCATGGCCTCGGCAGCATGGGACACTACATGACTGATCTCCAGAACGTGCGCGCCGGCCTGCAGGCCGAGGTCGCGGCGGGGCAGTTGACCGGCGATGCGCTGACCCACGTCAATACGATCCTGGCCGACATCACGACTGCGCTGTCCACCACGACTGCTTTGGTCAAGGGCGACGGAAAGCTCGGCAGCGTCGCCGCCTCAGAGACGGCGTTGCATAATGCCCATTCAGACATTCTTAATGTCGTCAACAACGATGCCAACTTGGCGGGAGTGGCGACCCAGAATGGAGCTGCGAAGTTCCTCACAACGCCCGGGATCAATCCGGCGGACACGCCTCACGCCAACCTTGCCGAGATCCGCACCATCTTCGACGATCTCGCCAACATCTCGCTTGGCGGCTTCAACGCCGATAATTCGGCTCGGGCGACGG
>DATEJC010000571.1:0-3418 GCA_035278345.1 Bradyrhizobium sp.
CCGCGGCATGCAGCTGGTTCTCGTCGCGCTGCGGCGCGGTGCAGCCTTCGAGGTAGCTCACATAGGAGCCCTTGTCGGCGATGATCAGCGTGCGCTCGAACTGGCCGGTGTTGCGCTCGTTGATGCGGAAATAGGTCGACAATTCCATCGGGCAGCGCACCCCCGGCGGCACGTAGACGAACGAGCCGTCGGAGAACACCGCCGAGTTCAGCGTGGCGAAGAAGTTGTCCGAAGTCGGCACCACCGAGCCCAGGTACTTCTTCACCAGTTCCGGATGCTCGCGGATGGCTTCGGAGATCGGCATGAAGATCACGCCGGCCTTCTTCAGCTCCTCCTTGAAGGTGGTGGCGACGGAAACGGAGTCGAACACGGCGTCGACCGCGATCCTGGAGCGCTCTGGAGCGCCCTCCTCGCCATCGACCTGCGGCTTCACCACGCCTTCGAGGACAGCGACTTCGCGCAGGGGAATCCCGAGCTTCTCGTAGGTCTTGAGAATCTCCGGATCGATCTCGTCGATCGAGGACAGCTGCTTCTTCGGCTTTGGCGCCGCGTAGTAATAGAGATCCTGGTAGTCGATCTTCGGATAGTTGACGCGCGCCCAGGTCGGTTCCGTCATGGTCAGCCAGCGGCGATAGGCCTCGAGGCGCCATTCCAGCATCCAGGCCGGTTCGTTCTTCTTGGCTGATATGAAGCGGACCGTATCTTCGGAAAGGCCCTTAGGCGCCTTCTCGGATTCGATGATCGTCTCGAACCCATATCGATACTGGTCGACGTCGATCCGCCGGACGCGGTCGACCGTCTCTTGTACGGCTGGCATTCCATCCTCCGCTCGCGGTTTCAAGGACCGCGGTGGACAAGGTCGTATGTCTGGTGCGGTGCACCGATGAAACCGGCTTAGAACAGTTCAAGCCGTGTTTCTTCGGCCTCTAAGTAAGCCATCGGCGAGCTTTCGCCAAGCCTCCAGGGCCGATTCAATGTCTGCCTCAGTCGTAGACCAGCCCAGACTGAGCCGCACCGCTCCGCCGGCCAGTTCCGCCCCAAAGCCCATGGCCTTGACCACATGCGAGGGCTGGACCTTGCCGGAGGAGCAGGCCGAGCCTGACGATACCGCGATACCGGCGAGATCGAAGCCGATAACAGCGGTTTCGGCCCGCATGCCGGGAATTGCGAAAAGAACGGTATTTGGCAACCGTTTGGTCTCCTTGGCGAATATAACGGCTTCGGGCGTCTGTCCGAGGCCGGCCTCCAGGCGGACCCGCAGCCGCGTCTCGCGGTCTGCATCGCCCTCACGGGCGACCAGAGCCGCCCTGGCGGCTGCTCCGAAGCCCGCGATCCCGGCGACGTCCTCGGTACCGGCCCGGCGGCCTTTCTCCTGCCCACCGCCGCGCAGCAATGGCGCCAGACCCTCGATCCCCTCGGCCAGCACCAGCGCACCCACGCCCTTGGGGCCGCCGATCTTGTGTGCGGAGAGCGACATCAGGTCGGCGCCGGTGGAGGCCAGATCGAACGGAATTTTGCCGAGCGCCTGGATCGCATCGACGTGCAATAGTCCGCCCGCGGCGTGAACGAGCCCGGCGGCTTCCGCGACCGGCTGGATCGCGCCGGTCTCGTTGTTGGCGAGCATGATGGAAACGAGTGCCGGCGGCCCGTCGAGCAGCGCACGCAGGCGATCGAGATCGATGACGCCGGCGCTGGTGACGCCGATGGTATGGATCGCGCCGACCGCAAAGCGCCCGCCTGACAGCACGGAAGCGTGCTCGATCGCGGACACCAGCAGGCGTTCCACCGCTGGCCCCTTGCCGCGCTTGATGCCCGGCGTCAGCGCCTGCGAATTGGCTTCCGTACCGCCAGAGGTGAAGATCACGTTGGGCGCCTCGGCGCCGACGGCCATAGCAACCGCGGCACGCGCGTCCTCGACCAGCCGCCGCGCTTCGCGGCCCTCGGCGTGAACGGACGATGGATTGCCGCCGATCTCCCAGGCATGCGCCATCGCCGCCTTCGCCTCGGGGCGCAGCGGCGTGGTCGCGTTCCAGTCGAGGTAGATGCGCATCGCCATGCCAGCCATATAGCGCGTTCGGGCGGCCGCGGTACGGCAAAAGCTTTTGTTTAGGCATGATCTTTTCGGAAAACCGCTTCACACTTTTCCGGATCATGCCAAGTGCGGCGAAATCGTTAATTCGCCGCCTGCTCCCTTGCCTGCATCGGCATGGCCGGTTCGGCCACCTCAGGCTTCAGCCCGAACAGTGGCCGGAGCCAGGACACGCGCCGCACGATCTCGTAGGTCGCCACACAGGTGGCCGCCGTGCCGCCGATGATGAGGGCCGCCTCGACGCCGGCCGAAATCCCGCTGCCGCGCAAGCCGTGCGCGATCATGATGATCGCGGTCTGATGCACAATGTAATAGGGAAAGATCGCGTCGGTGAGATAACGCCGCGCGGCGGAATCCCGGCTCAGCCAGCGCCGCGCGAAGCCGAGCACGGCGACAATGCAGAGCCATTGGTAGAAGCCGTAGGCGATGGCGATACCGAGCCGCACCGGCATCCCGCTGGCGGGCACCTGCCGCAGCAAGATCCAGGATGCATAGAACGCGACGGCGAGGATGAGCGCGATCCAGCGCTGGCGCTCGATCGCCTCCCAGAATGAAGCAACATGCGCCAGCAGGAAGCCGAGCAGGAACACGCTGGCAAACAGCGCGTGATTGTACCAGTCGCCGAACAGCGCGTGGGTCGAAGGGAAGCTCGGCAGCAGCGTCAGGCGATATGCCGCGAAGAACAGCGACGGCGCGATCAGCAACAATACGCCCGACAGCAGCGGCGCAAGCCAGCGCTCGATCCAACCGGCGACGCCGGGGATCAACATGACGACCATGCCCAGCGCCATGGTGTAGACCCAGAGATAGGCCACGAACCACAGATGGTTCCACGTCGGCAGGATGATGCAGGGGTTCGGACAGAACGCCTTGCCGAAGGCGAAATAGTGCGTGAGGTAGAAGTCGACGAAGCCATTGGGATAGCCGAGCGCTTCGACGATCTGGATCCAGGCCTGCGGCGGCACGATCACGAGCATGCCGAACAGCAGTGGGATCAGCAGCCGCGACGAGCGCGCGCGGAGCAGCGTTCCGGCCGCGGTCTTCCGCAGCATGAACCGGGTCGCGACGCCCGAGACCAGGAACAGCAGCGCCAGCCGCCACGGATTGAGCGCCAGCATCAGGGGCTCCAGCACCGGGACCGAGAGCGCGCTCTTGATGTGCCAGTTCCAGGGCACATAGAACATGCCGACGTGATAGAGGATCAACAGCCCGAAGGCGCCGATCCGCACCCAGTCGAGGTCGACGCGCCGCATGGGCGCCACATCCGAGGGCTGTGATAAGGTTTGCTGCTTCATGGCTGGCTCCGAAAATTGCGCTGAAATTGCATGA
>DATEJC010000572.1:0-4243 GCA_035278345.1 Bradyrhizobium sp.
GTGCGGCAAGCGCCTCCCGCCGCTCGACCTGATTTCGGCGCGCTACTGATACGTCGCCACGATGTCCGACACCGCGCGCTCCAGCTGCTTTGCGGTGGCGCATTGGCGCACGACGCTGCAGAAGGTCGCATAGCGCGGCATTTCCGAGTCGCCGAAGCCCCAGGCCATGCGGCCCTCGGGATTGAGCCATACCACCCGCTTGGAGCGCTCGGCGATGCGGCGCAGGATGTCGGCGCGCGGATCGAGATTGTTGCTGCGGGCGTCGCCCAGCACGATCACGGTGGTCTGCGGCGTGACCGCGTTCATCCACTCGTCCTCGAAATCGGCGAACGAGCTGCCGTAGTCCGAGGAGCCGAACCCCACCTTGGACATGATCTCCGCCATCGCCGCTTCCGGCGTTTTCTTCTCCAGGATGTCGCTGACTTCAATCAGATGACCTGAGAAGGCAAAGGAGCGCACGTCGTCCACCACCTCGTGCAGGCTGTGGATCAGCAGCAGGAAGAAATCCGACACCCGCGCCACCGAGCCGGAGACATCGCACAGCGCGACGATCTTCGGCCGGTCGCGATGCTTGCGCTTCCATGCCGTGAGGAAGGGGATGCTGCCCCAGGCGGCGTTGCGCCGCAGCGTGCGGCGCACGTCGAGATGGCCGCGGCGCTGCCGTTTGCGCGGCTTTGAGTAGCGCTCGCGCAGGCGCCGCGCGATCTTGCGGATCAGCGCCCGCATCTCGTCGACCTGCCGCGGCTCGATCCGCGACAGCGGCGCATTGCGCAAAATCTCGTTGCGCAGGTTTTCGGCTTCCTCGCGGCCATACAGCATCAAGGCCTGCGCCACGGTCTCGCGCACCGCATCGCGCAAGGCGTCGGTCGCGGCCTGCAGCCGCTCGGCCAGCGACGGGTTGGTGGCGGTGAGATTGTCGAGATCGTCGCGCAGCCGCTGGATTCCCATCTGCTCCAGGATGCGGCCGGAGAAAATCCCTCGCTGGGTGAAATACCTGATGTCGGAGAGCGAGGCGGCATTGGCCGCATTGGCAATCGCGGCCTGAATCTGGCTGCGGTCCTGCCGCAGCAGCATCTGGGCGAGGGGGCCGAGCCCTTCGGTCGGCTGGCCGCCGGCGCTCTGCTCGGCCTGTTGCCCGGACGCGCCACCGGAGTCCGCAGACGGCTCGCCGCCTTCGCTCGCCTCGTTGCCTTCGCTGGAATTGTCGTTGTCCGGCGCCGAGGGTGGCGGCTCGGGCTGGCTGAAAAACAGATCAAAACAGTCGCCGAGCGCGCGCTTCTCTTCCTGAGTCTTGGCCAGGGTGACCAGAAAGGTGTCGCGCAGGATTTCCCGGTCGTTGAAGCCGACCTTGGAGACCGCGCGCATCGCATCGATGCTTTCGGCGGGCGAGACCCGGACCCCGGCTCCCCGCGCCGCCCGAAAGAAGCGATGCAGGTTCTCTCTCATGCCGTCCTGAACCGTGATGACAGTTGATGGAATCGATCGTCGGGCGGACTCGCTTCACCTCTCCCCGCCGGGAAGAGGTCGATTTGCGCAGCAAATCGGGTGAGGGCGCGCTGCTCTATCGAGAGACCGTAACCCCTCACCCGGATTGCTTCGCAATCCGACCTCTCCCAAGGGAGAGGTGAAATTCCGATGCCGCTCCATTTCATCGGGCCTCAACTCGCCTAGCCGAATACGTTTTGCCGCGCCGCCTTGGCAACAAAGGTCGAGACCTGCGGCAGCGCCGCCTCGATGTCGGTCTCGTATTTCAAGAGCACGTTCAGCGTGTCCTTGACGATCTCGTGGTCGAGCTCGGCGGCCTGCAGCAGCACCAGCACGCGCGCCCAGTCGATGGTCTCGCTCACCGACGGCAGCTTCTTCAGATCCAGCGTACGGATCTCGTGGATGAAGGCGACCATCTGCCGGCGCAGCGTCTGCGAAATGCCGGGCACGCGGCTCTCGACGATCCGTTCCTCGAGCCTCTGCTCGGGAAAGCCGATATGCAGATGCAGGCAGCGCCGCTTCAGCGCATCGCCAAGGTCGCGCTCGCTGTTGGAAGTGAGGATCACCGTCGGCGGGGCCACCGCCGATACCGTGCCGAGTTCGGGAATGGTGACCTGGAAATCGCTGAGGATTTCGAGCAGCAGCGATTCGAATTCGGCATCCGACTTGTCGATCTCGTCGATCAGCAGCACGCATCCTGCCGGCTGCTCCAGCGCCTGCAGCAGCGGACGCGGCTCGACGAATTCCTTGGAGAAGAACACGTCGCCGAAATCGTGCAATTGATCCAGCGCGGCGTGCAGCGTCGCCGCACCGCCGAGCACTTCGCCGAGCTTGTCCTTCAGGATCTGCGTGTAGAGCAGCTGCTTGGCATATTTCCACTCATACAGCGCCTTGGCCTCATCGAGGCCCTCATAGCATTGCAGGCGGATCAGCTTCTGGCCGCGCCAATGCGCGATCGCTTTGGCCAACTCGGTCTTGCCGACGCCCGCGGGCCCTTCGACCAGGATCGGCTTCTCGATCTGCTGCGCCAGATAAACCGCGGTCGCGATCTGCCGGCTCGCGATATAGCCTTGAGCGGCAAGGCCGTTCTCGACGGCCTCGATCGAGGCGGCAGGCCGATGTTCAGCCACGGGTCCAAAACTCCGGATGGGTGTTGTCGAGAAATGTTCTGCCCGCGTCCCCGGCAAAGAACAAGCCTCGATTGGGCCTCCCGACCATCACTTTTGGCATGCGCGTGCGCGATCCGGGAATGATGGATCGGCTCGCCAAGAGCGTGCCCGTCGAAGGGCGTCTGTCTGGAGCGGTTGTAGCTCTCGTGGAGAGCTCCGGACGGTGTCAGGGAACGTTTCCCCGGCAAGCCCACGCGACGTTGGCAAAGGATCTCGGACCATCGGGCCGGCCGGACTCGTAGGCATCGCGCACGGCGGCATCCGTGCGCGCTCGCTCGGCAGTGTCGAGCGCTGCCACATACTTGCCGAGTGGCCCCTCGCCTGCGGCGATCGGCGCCCAGAAGTCGTCGAAGTTGCGATAGTCCATGCGGATCATGAGTTGCGTTTCCGCGACTTCCGCAAGACCTTGTTCAAGAAAAGTTCGTCTCATTTCGCCCGGCTGCATCATCGGCTGGAAGCAATAGCGCGCGCGCAACTGACGCCCCGCTTCGCTGAGCGCCGCCACGGTGTCGACCATCATGCGCATGCCGGGCATGCCGCCGAGGTGGTCCCAGACGGTCGCCGCGACGACGCCGCCCGGCCGCACGACGCGGCGCATCTCGGCGACGGCCTTGCCGGCATCGGGGACGAAGTGGAGAACGAGCAGGGCAAGGGCGCGGTCGAACGTGCCGCGCTCGAATGGCAGCGCGCAGGCATCCGCCTGGCGGACCGTTATGCGCGGGTCGGTGTTGCGCCGGGTCGCTTCCTCGACAAAGACCGGCGAATAGTCGATCGCGACAATCTGTTCGACTTCGGCGGCCCGCGCGAGCGCAAAGGTCAGGCTCCCGTTGCCACAGCCGACATCGAGAATTTTTTCGCCGTCACCAATCCCCGCGAAGTCGATGAATGGAGACGCGAGTTTTTGGCTCCAGCGGCCCATGAGTTGCTCATAGCCGGCGGCGTTGTGAACATTGAACTGCGAGGTCATCGACGTTCTCCTATCGCCCGGCAAGCTAAACCGCGACAGGGTGGCTGCCAATGCGTCACAGCTGCTCACCCAGGGGACGCCCTTGAGTCCCGCCTGGCAGGGCGAATCGCCCCTGACCTGTCTCGGACAAGCTCAACCTGCAATGCTGCAATGGCGAAGTCGGATTCGACCGCTATCGACGCCCGCGGTTCGCCTCGGTACGATGCGGATCAATTGCGCGACGGGAGAGCTTTTTTACTGGCTGTATCAACAAAACGGAATTCACAAGGGGGCGGCGATGGTGCGTTTGCGACATACTATGCTGGCGGCTGTGATCATGATGGCGATGGGCTCTCCCGTTGCGGCGCAAGTCCTCGATGCGACCTATCGCGGCACGATGATTTGCGACAAGCTGCCGTTCACCAGCGACAAGATGCGCGAGGCCATCGAGGTCACCGTCGCCGGCGGCGCTGCGCGCTATTCCCATGTGGTGCGGCTCAGCAAGGTCGCCGTCGAGGCCGCAGCCGAGCAGGGCACCGGCAAGCTCGACGGTGAGAAGATCGCCCTGCAAGGCGGCTGGAAAGGCGGCGGTCGAAGCTACGAGGCGAACTACAGCGGCAGCTTCGCGCGCCGCAGCGCCAGG
>DATEJC010000573.1:0-5034 GCA_035278345.1 Bradyrhizobium sp.
TATAGATCACGCCGGACGTATAGCCCGCGCGATCCGACGCCAGGAACGCCATGAGGTCGCCGATCTCGCGCGCATGCGCAGGCCGGCCGAGCGGCAGGCTCTTCTGGAATTCCTTGTAGCGGCTCTCGTCGCCGAACTGATGCTTGGCGCGGGTCTTGAGCAAAGTGACGTGGCGGTCGGTGCCGACCGGGCCCGGATTGATGCCGACCACGCGGATGTTGTCGGCCATGCTCTTGCCGCCGAGCGCGCGGGTGAAGGCCATCAGCGCGGCATTGCCGGCGCTGCCGCAGATGTAGTTGGCGTCGAACTTTTCGCCGGCCGCACCAATGTCGTTGACGATCACACCGCCGCCGCGCGCCTTCATTGCCGCATAGATGGCGCGGGTGAGGTTGATGTAGCCGAACACTTTCAGCTCCCAGGCATGCCGCCAGGTCGCCTCGTCGATCTTGTCGATGGAGCCGCCGGGGATATCGCCGGCATTGTTGACGAGAATGTCGATGTCGGAGGCGTCCTTGACCAGGCGGGCGATGTCCTCACCCTTGCGGAGGTCAGTGACATGGGTGGCCGCGTCGATCTGGTGCAGCGAGCGCAGCCGGTCGGCCAGCGCCTTCAGCTGGTCGCCACTGCGGGCGGCAAGGCGCAGATGACAGCCTTCCTCGGCGAAGGCTTCGGCGGCGGCCGCGCCAATGCCCTTGGAGGCGCCGGTGATCAGGACGCGCTTGCCGCGCAGGTGCAGATCCATGGATTTTCTCTCTTGCTGGACGGGATATCGGAGGAGGGACGGCGGAAATGGATAGGAGGAATGCCTCGGAGGTCAACATTGCACTGCAGCGTTGCGCCGCAGCCGAGTTTGGGCCATTGCAGGGGCATCCAGAATAAGCGGCGCGGACAGCCCGGCAAGTCACAAGGAAGTTTCTCGATGAGCAGCAAGAAGCAATATCGCATCGCGGTCATCCCCGGCGACGGCATCGGCAAGGAGGTGATGCCTGAGGGCCTGCGCGTCATCGAGGCGGCAGCCAAGAAGCACGGCGTGTCCGTGAAGTTCGATCATTTCGATTTTGCCTCCTACGACTATTACGAGAAGCATAGCGAGATGATGCCGGCCGACTGGAAGGAAAAAATCGGCAAGCACGACGCGATCTATTTTGGCGCCGTCGGCTGGCCGGCCAAGATCCCGGACCACATCTCGCTGTGGGGCTCGCTGATCAAATTCCGGCGCGAGTTCGATCAGTACGTCAATTTGCGCCCGGTGCGGCTGATGCCGGGCGTGCCGTCGCCGCTCGCCAACCGCAAGCCGGGCGATATCGATTTCTGGGTGGTGCGCGAGAATACGGAAGGCGAATACTCTTCCGTCGGCGGCCGTATGTTCCCGGATACTGACCGCGAATTCGTCACCCAGCAGACGGTGATGACTCGCGTTGGCGTCGACCGCATCCTGAAATTCGCCTTTGATCTCGCGCAGTCGCGGCCGAAGAAGCACCTGACTTCGGCGACGAAATCCAACGGCATCTCCATCACCATGCCCTATTGGGACGAGCGCGTAGAGGCGATGGCCAAGAAGTACCCGAAGGTGAAATGGGACAAGTACCACATCGACATCCTCACCGCGAACTTCGTGCTGCATCCCGACTGGTTCGATGTCGTAGTCGGCTCCAACCTGTTCGGGGATATCCTGTCCGATCTCGGCCCGGCCTGCACCGGCACGATCGGCATTGCGCCGTCGGGCAACATCAATCCGGAAGGCGATTTCCCGAGCGTGTTCGAGCCGGTGCACGGCTCGGCGCCCGACATTGCGGGGCAGGGCATCGCCAATCCGATCGGCATGATCTGGTCGGGCGCGATGATGCTGGAGCATCTCGGCGAGAAGCAGGCGGCGGACGCCATCGTCGGCGCGATCGAGCGCACGCTTGGCGAACGCACGCTTCGCACGCGCGATCTCGGCGGCAATGCCGACACCACGGCGTGCGGCAAGGCGGTGGCGGAGATGGTGGATTGATTTTTCACCCGTCCCGTTGCCGGGAGCGGCTCGCATCGAATGGTGCGGGCCGGGTGAGGGCTCCCTTCGATTGTCTGGACGTGTTCGCGCAACGCTGCTTGCGGCAAGTTGAGTGCGCGCGGCAACGAGTTGTTCTCACCGCATCATGCTCTGCTTGGTAGTGATCTGGGTAGCTGCGCATCATTTCAAAGTGATTATCGTAGTTAAATGACCGCAAACGAGGGCGTGCCATCCTGAGGATATTGGGATAACGTTGTTTCTCCACGATCCGAACTTCCTCCCTGCTGTCAACCACACACTCGGTGGCGCCAATGCAGCAGATTACGGATTGGCTCGATGAGCTTGGGCTTGGGCAATACGCGAAGCGTTTTGCCGAGAACGGGATCGATGTCAGTGTCCTTCCCGAGCTAAGGGACGAGGATTTCGACAGGCTCGGGGTTCTGCTCGGCCATCGACGCAAGATGCTTCGCGCCGTTGCCGGACTGAACCAGGCCGAATTGACTGGCGCTCGCCGACACGGCGCCGAGCGACGCCACCTCACCGTCATGTTCTGCGACCTGGTCGGCTCGACCGCGCTTTCGGCGCGACTTGATCCGGAGGATATGTGGGAGGTGATCCGCGTCTATCGTGTCGCTTGCGAGAGAGTTATCGCCTCCTACGACGGCATGGTTGCCAGGTTTATGGGGGACGGAATTCTCGCTTATTTCGGCTACCCTCGCGCGCACGAGGATGACGCCGAGCGCGCGGTGCGCGCCGGCCTGGATATCATCTCGGCAGTCAAACAGCTCGAAACGCGCGCGCAGGAGCGGGTCGAAGTGCGAATCGCCATCGCGACCGGGCTTGTCGTGGTAGGCGATCTCGCCAGCGGAGGTTTGTCGGAGGAGCAGGCAAGCGTCGGTGACACGCCAAACGTCGCAGCCCGGCTGCAGGGCCTGGCGGAGCCGGGGGCGGTTGTGGTCGCGGATTCGACGCGCCGGCTGCTTGGCGATCTGTTCACCTTTCATGACCTCGGCTACCGCGAGGTCAAGGGTATTTCCGAACCGCTCGCGGTCTGGGCCGTCGAGGGCGCGGCCGCATCCGAGAGCCGCTTCGAGGCGGTGCGCACGGCGCGATCCATCGGCTTTGTCGGTCGCAAGCCAGAGCTCGAATTCGTGCTCTCGCGTCAGCAGCTCGCGTGGCAGGGCGAAGGCCAGGTAGTGCTGATCTCCGGTGAAGCCGGGATCGGCAAATCGCGCCTTGTGGCAACGCTGTCCGAAAGCCCTGTGCTGGAACAGCACCGCCGGCTGAGGTATCAGTGCTCGCCGTATCATTCGAACAGTGCGCTTTATCCCTTCATAGCTCAACTCGAGCGCGCCGCCGGCATTGCGTCGCAGGATACGCCCGCGCAAAAGCTCGACAAGCTTGAAGCAATGCTCGCACTCGGATCGGAGCGAGGGGTCAAGGCCGCGCCGCTCATTGCTGCGCTTCTTTCGATCGACACCGGGGAGCGGTATCCACCGCTTGGCCTCAGTCCGGTGCAGATGCGGCGACAGACCTTCGCCGCGCTTCTCGATCAGTTCGAGGGCCTCGCGCGGCAGCAACCGCTGCTTATTGTATGCGAAGACTTGCATTGGGCTGATGCGACGACGCTCGAGCTGTTCGACCTCGCGGTCGATCGTATCAGGGGGCTGCCAATTCTCGCGCTCGCGACATTCCGGCCCGACTTCGAGCCGCCTTGGGCGGGTCTCGCCAACGTCAGTGTGCTGCGGCTCGATCGGCTTGACAGGCAGGAAGCCCGCGCCCTGGTTGAGCAGGTGACTGTCGGCCGGCAGCTGCCGGGCGAAATGATGAGGCAGATCGTCGACCGGACGGATGGCATCCCGCTATTCGTGGAAGAGCTGACCAAAATGGTCCTGGAGTCGGGACTCCTCGTGGAGGATGCCGGGCGCTATCGCCTCGACAGTCCGCTGCCGCCGCTGGCTATTCCAGCAACGTTGCAGGACTCGCTGATGGCGCGGCTTGATCGGCTGGCGCCGGTTAAGGAGGTAGCGCAAATAGGTGCCGCCATCGGCCGCGACTTCTCATACACGCTGTTGCGATCCGTGGCAGGGCGCGATGACCTGACGCTGAACGCGGCGCTGGCTCAACTCGAAGAGGCCGAATTGCTGTTGCGCCGAGGGACGCCGCCGGACGCAGCCTATAGCTTCAAGCATGCGCTGGTGCAGGAAGCGGCTTACGCGAGCCTGCTCAAGAGCCGGCGGCAGCTGATCCACAAGCACATTGGTGACGTCCTGCGCGACAGATTTCCAGTCATCGCCGCGACCGAGCCGGAAGTTCTGGCTCACCACTTTACCGAAGCGGGGATCAGTGAAGCCGCGCTTGAGTGGTGGCGCAAGGCCGGCCACCAGGCATTGCGGCGCTCCGCGTATACGGAGGCAATCGCCCATTTCGGCAAGGCAGTTGCCATCTCCGATGCGCTGCCTGATGAACCGGGGCGGCGGAGCATGAATCGGCTTCAGCTTCAAATCGCGTATGGCCGTGCGCTGCGCGGCAGCCTTGGGCACAGCGCCCCTGAGACGGTGGCCGCATGGAACCGCGCCCGGCAGTTCGCAGCCGACATCGATGATCCGGTCGAACTGGCGCCGATCCATTCTGGCTTGTTCAACGCCTGCCTGACCCACGGCGAAATTGCGCCGATGCGGGAGTTGGCTGAGGCAATCATGGGCGCTGCGAGGCGGCGACGGGACTCGCCGGTGGCCGCGGTTCTCGCACACTGGACGATCGGAGTAACCTGCTGGTTCGGGGGCGATTACGTCAATGCGCGGCTGCATCTCGAGCAAGCGCTCGCGATCTACGAGGCCGAGCCCAATCCGGCGATCTTCAAGGCGTCGGCGCTGGACCTGCCTTTCGTCATCATGAGGTTTCTTGCTCTGGTGCTTTGGCCGCTCGGGAGTATCGATCGATCGCGGCAGCTGGCCGCCCAAGGCGTACGTACCGCGGGAGAAAAGCGAGCGCTTTCGCAAGCCAATGCGCTCGTTCACAAGGCCGTCTTCGATGGA
>DATEJC010000574.1:0-9402 GCA_035278345.1 Bradyrhizobium sp.
AGCCCGCTCGACAGGCGGCGACGTGACGCGCGGGCTTGCGTTGATCGACGAGCTCATTGCCAGGCCTGTGGATGTACTCCTGTCTCCGGGCCCCGCCGCTGCGCGCGCCATCGTGAAGAAGACGAACATTCCCGTCGTCGCGGTGGCGCTACCCGCCGTGCAAAATGAGCCCGACCTGTTTCAGAGCCTCGCGCGGCCCGGCGGCAGTCTTACCGGCTTCGCGGCGTTCGGTGAGGAGATGTCGGCCAAGCGCATCGAGATGCTGCGCGAAATCCTGCCCGGGGTGAAGAAGCTGGGTGTGATGAACAACGCTACCGACCCGACTTTCAGTGCGTGGGGCGAGCAAACCATGCAGGAAGCGCGGATGGCGGGCCTCGAGCCGGTGCGCCTCGGCCTCACCGCCGCTTCGACTGCGGCAGTCGCCGAGCAGGTCAAGTTGCTTGCAGATGCCGGCGGCAACGCCATGATCGTGATCCGCGACTACATGACTGCGGCGATGCAAAACGAGATCTGTCATATTGGCACCGAGAGGAAGATCGCGGTGATCGGCCAGCAGGGCGAGTTCGCGCGCGCCGGTGCCCTGTTCAGCTACGGCGCCGACATTGGCGACCTTTTTCGACGCGCCGCGGGTTATGTCGACCTGATCCTGAAGGGACAAAAGCCGGCCGATATGCCGATTCAGTTACCGACCAAGTTCGAGCTGATTGTGAATCTCAGGACTGCGCGTGCGCTGGGGCTGGCGATCCCGCCCGGCATACTCGTGCTATCGGACGAGGTGATCGAGTGAACGCGCGCGGTGTCATCGAAATGCCGGCTCCCGATCCAGAACGGACATTGCTCGCGCAAGTTGGCACTCCGATAGGGTGCTGTTCGCGAAGCCAGGGGCCTGCATGAGGCGGCGGCAATTTCTCTGCGTTGTTGGTGGCGCGTGTGCATCGCCGCTCCTGGCGCGCGCACAGCAACCGGCTAAGCGTCCAACCGTCGGATTCCTCGGCACGAGCACGTCCAGGGCCTGGAGCCCCTGGATCGCGGCGTTTATGCAGCGACTGCGCGAACTCGGCTGGATCGAAGGCCAGACGGTGGCCATCGAGGTTCGCTGGGCAGAAGGCAAGACCGAACGCTTCGCGGAAATCGCGGCTGAATTTGTTCGATTGAATGTCGACGTCATTGTCACGTCGGGCGCGGCGGCCCCGGCAGCAAAGCAGGTGACGTCAGCGATCCCGATCGTCTTCATGCTGGCGAACGATCCGGTCGGCACCGGGATCGTTCCAAGCCTTTCGCGCCCGGGCGGCAATGTGACCGGTCTGTCGAATCAGTCCCGCGATCTGGCCGGCAAGCGATTGGAATTGTTGCGCGAGGTCATTCCCAATCTGCGCAACCTCGCGGTGCTGGTCAACGTCGCCAACGCCTCCGGCGGAGGCGCCGAGATGCGCGCGATCAAGGCCGTGGCCGGCACGCTCGGCCTTGAAATCGTCACGCTGGGGGTGCGACGGGCTGAAGAGATCGAGCCTGCGATTGCATCGCTCGCCGGAAGGGCAGGTGCGGTTTATGTCGTGCAGGACCCGCTGTTCATTGCAACCAGGGACCGCATCGTCGCTTCAACGAATGGTGCGCGATTGCCGACCATGCATGCGGCAAGGGAATTTGTCGAAGCGGGAGGCCTGATGTCATATGGCGCAAGCTTCCCGGACATCTTTCGACGCGCGGCCGACTATGTCGACAAGATTCTCAAAGGTGCGAAGCCGGGCGACCTTCCCATCGAACAGCCGACCAAATTCGATCTTGTCGTCAATCAAACGGCCGCGAAGGCGCTCGGCCTTCGCCTGTCCCCGACGCTGCTTGCCCGTGCCGACGAGGTCATCGAATGACTTCACCGCTAGGCGAGCAGCGTCCGCTATGATCAAATCACCTATCGAATGAAGCTTGTAAGGTGCGCGATGAAGCGGAGAGACTTTATTGCCGGCCTGGGAGTGACGGCCATCGGGCCGCGTGCTGCGTTGGCGCAGCGTGCAGACTTGCCGGTAATCGGGTTCATCAGCACGAGATCGCCCGAAGAAGCCACGGTTCACACCAATGCCTTTCGCCGCGGCCTCGAAGAGATGGGATTTCTCGAAGGTCGAGGCGTCACCGTGGAGTACCGCTGGGCGAATGGCGACTATGGCCGGTTGCCGTCTCTTGCCGCAGATCTGCTCAGCCGGCCGCTCTCGCTTGTGGTATCTGCCGGCGATCCGGCGGCGCAGGCAGCCAAGGCGGCGGGAGTTGCAGTGCCGCTGATCTTTATCGTCGGTCAGGATCCGGTTCACGCGGGCCTGGTTACGAGCATGAACCGGCCCGGCAAGGCCACCGGTGTCAATTTCTTCACCGGCGAATTGGGCGGCAAGCGGCTGGAGCTGCTCTGCACGATGGTGCCGTCGGCGCGGACCGTGGGACTTCTGCTCAATCTGCGCTTCGGGATCGAGAACGCAGAGCGGCACCGAACGGCGGTGGCTGCTGCGGCAAAGACGCTCGGCCGCGAACTCGTCGTGCAGGAAGCGGCAACCGATGCAGAGATCGACGCCGGCTTCGCTGCCTTGGTCAAGGCTGGTGCAAGCGCACTGGTGGTGCAGAACGATCCGTTTTTCGACAGCCGGCGCAGCCAGATCATTGCGCTTTCCTCGCGTCACCGGATGCCTGTCATCGCGCACATTCGCGAATTCCCGGCCGACGGCGCCTTGATGAGCTACGGCGCCAGCCTGTCGGACACGTACCGGCAGGTTGGCGTTTATGCCGGAAAGGTTCTGCGCGGGGCGCAGCCCGATGACCTTCCGGTTCTGCGGCCCACGAAATTCGAGCTGGTCGTCAACATCCAGGCTGCGAAGGCGCTCGGCCTTTCGGTGCCGCAATCCATCCTCGTCGCGTCCGACGAACTGATCGAATGATGCCAGCGCGATCCCTGTTCGAAGCGATCGCGGCGCTCGTCTATCGGACCGACAGCAACCAGGATGAGAATGCGCGAATGATCCTTTCGCGGGGATGGCTTGGCCTGCGGACGACGTAGAACCGGTATCCGGGCAAACTGAGGTCGAACGCCTTTACAAGCGCGCCGGATGCGAGTTCGGCCGCCACGAGTACATCGCTGAAAAGCCCGATGCCTTGGCCTGCGACGACCGCTTCGATCGCGTGAAGCTCCTCTCGGAAGCTCAGATGTTGCATGTCCGTGAAGTCGGGCAGGCTGCGCCAGCGGTGCTTGGCGGCGGAGAACCATCGCGGCCAACTGGGTGGCTCGATGTCCGACGGCGACCAATAGGAATGAACGAGGACGTGCTTTCGAAGGTCGGCCGCATTTTTCAGGCGGCCCCCGGCGGGAAGCAAGTCGGGGCTGCAGACCGGCCAATACGTGTCGCTCAAAAACTCTTCCGCAATGCCCTCTCGCGGCGCCTGGCGGGAAGTGGCATAGCGGATCGCCACTTCCGCGTCTCCCGCAGGCAGGTCAAGAATGCTGTCGGTGCCGATGATCTCAAGCGGTGCATCGGGGCGCTGTTTTCTCCAGTGCGGCAGACGCGGCACAAGCCATCGAGCGGCAAAAGCGTTGGTCGTCGTGATGCGAAGGGCCTGTCGCTCGTCTTTGCGCCTGATGGCGCCGAGCGCGGCGGCAAAGGCCTCGAGCCCTTCGTGCACGACCGGAAAGAGCCGAGCGCCGGCATCCGTCAGCGACACCGGTCTCGGGTTGCGCCGGAACAGTGCCCTCCCGCAATATTGCTCCAGTAACCGGATCTGGTGACTGATGGCGGTCGGCGTTACGCCAAGTTCGGCCGCAGCTTTCTTGAAGCTGAGGTGCCGCGCGGCAGCCTCAAAAGCGCGCAGCTCGATAAGCGGTGGCAACTTGCTCATGCCCCAACCTAGATGAATTACGTTCACCTTCAAGCCAAATTCTTTGAATTTGCCTTCCGTGGAATGGAGGTGTGAGAAATGACGGGGCACAACCAAGGGACATTGCGCGATGACGGCCGTCCGATCGGTTGCCGCTGAGGCGGCGGAGTTTGGCAAGACCTTCCACGGCACGCTGATGCGGCCGGGCGATGCGGGCTACGAGGAGGCACGAAAGGTCCACAATGGCCTGATCAACAAGCGGCCAGCGCTCATTGCGCAATGTCGCGATGCCTCGGATGTCGCCGACGCGGTAAAGCTCGTGCAACGGCTTGGGCTCGAAGTTGCGGTGCGTGGCGGTGGTCACAACGTGGCAGGTCGCGCAACGATCGACGGCGGCGTGATGATCGATCTTTCGCAGATGAAAGGAATCCACGTCGATCTCGAACGCGGAAGAGTACGCGCGCAGGGCGGTGTCACCTGGGCAGAGCTTAATCGGGAAACCCAGCGGCATGGCCTCGCGGTCACAGGGGGCGTCGTTTCGAGCACCGGAATCGCAGGGCTGACCCTTGGCGGCGGGCTTGGCTGGCTGATGGGAAAATATGGTCTGGCTCTCGATAATCTTACGTCGCTCGAGTTGGTCAATGCCCAGGGCGAGTTGATACGCGCCAGCAAGACGGACGAACCGGATCTGTTTTGGGCGGCGCGTGGTGGCGGTGGCAATTTTGGCGTCGCCACCAGCCTGGAATATCAGCTTTACCCGATAGGACCCACCATTACGGGTGGTTTGATCGCGCACCCCTTCGATCGCAGCCGTGATGTGCTGTCGTTGTTCCGCGAAACTACGTCATCGCTTCCGGATGAGCAAATCCTCATCGCTACGTTGGTTCACGCACCCGATGGCTCGGGCACGAAACTGGCGGCGATCGTGACGTGTCATTGCGGTTCAATCGAAGCCGGCGAATTGGCGATGCGTCCGCTCAAGCAATTCGGCACACCGGCCTTGGACGCGATTGGCCCGATGGATTATTGCGACCTCAACAGCATGCTGGACGCAGGATATCCCAAGGGGGCGTTCAACTACTGGAAATCGACGTTCCTGCGAGAACTCAGCGACGACGCCATCGGGACCATGATTGACTGCTTCGCGCGCTGCCCGACCCCCATGGGGCAGCTTCTCATCGAGCACGTCCACGGGGCCGCGGTTCGCGTCGGCGTCGGGGAAACGGCATTCCCGCATCGGCAAGAGGGTTACAACTTCCTGATTCTGACCCAATGGCTGGATGCCGCAATGACCGATCGATGCATCGCCTGGACGCGTGATACCTACGCACAGATGGAACGCTTCGCAGGGACCGGCAGGTATGTGAATTATCTCGGGGATGATGAAGGCACGGATTCAGTTCCCGCAGCCTACGGAGCGAATTACCGTCGCCTTCGCGAACTGAAGACCAGGTACGATCCCAAGAACTTTTTCCGCATGAATCAAAACATCAGGCCGTCAGCCTGATTTAAATCGCCGTCCGTTTGAGCGGTTGGCGAGGCGGCGGGATGCTTCCCGCCGCTTCACCTTTTGGAATCAATGGCTTATAAGATGATGGAAGGAAGGCTATAAAGACGTTTCGGACCAGAGATCGGCGCCGAAATCCGGCTTCGTGCAGATTGTGCATTTCGAATTGCCGCGCAATGATTGATCCCTGCCGCAAACCTGATCGGCAGATTGCGAAAGACGGACGACAGGGACATACGGGTCTAAATGCGCGCGCTTGTCGCCATTCTCATCTTTGCTGCTGTCAGCGTGCTTTCGAGCCAGCCCGTCCTCGCCGAGAAGCGAGTCGCGCTCGTCGTCGGCAACTCGGCATATCAAAACGTCAGCAGGCTCTCCAATCCGGTGCATGATGCCGACGCAATGTCGGCAACGCTCAAGGCAGCCGGATTCGATTCGGTCGACCTCAAGCTCGATCTGCGCGCCAACGAAATGCGCCGTGCCTTGCGTGATTTTTCCGATCAGGTTCGGGATGCCGATGTCGCGATAGTTTACTTTGCGGGGCACGGTATCGAGGTCGACGGAATGAACTATCTCATCCCGACCGATGCTGTGCTCGAACGGGATATCGACACCTATGATGAAGCCATCGCGCTCGATCGGGTCATGACGGTTGTTGAGCCCTCGAGGAAGCTTCGGCTGGTAATTCTCGATGCGTGCCGGGACAATCCATTCAACAAGGCCATGAAGCGAACTCTCTCGCAGCGGGCGATAGGGCGGGGGTTGGCAAAGGTCGAGCCGGCCAGTCCGAACACGCTGATTGCGTTTGCGGCAAAAGCGGGTTCGACTGCATCTGACGGCGGCGGCCAAAACAGTCCATTCACAGCTGCGCTGATCAAGCATCTGCCAAAGCCCGGACTTGATCTGCGCAAGGCGTTTGGTTTCGCTCGCGATGAGGTGCTTAGAGCGACGAACAACAAGCAGGAACCGTTCATATACGGCTCGCTTGGCGGCGATGATTTTGCCCTGGTGCCTGCGAAACCTGTGGCGCCGATGGCGGTGGACCTGGACGATCGGCGTGATTACGAGCTGGCGCTGCAACTCAACACAAGTTCGGCATGGGGTTCATTCCTGAGAAAGCACCCCACAGGCTTTTATGCGGATCTGGCCAAGGGGCAGCTCGATAAGCTTGCTGCAATGCCCGCAGGTCCATCGCTCAACAAATCTCCCGATACGACCAGCGATGCAAAGGGGAAGAATCAGGAATCAAAAACTGATGTCGCGTCGTTGACGCCGACCGGTCCCGCATCGCCAAACACGATCTCAAAGACAGAGATTATTCGCCAGCTGCAAAGCGAACTAAGCCGCGTCGGATGCTATGCCGGTCCTGTGGATGGCAATTGGCGCGATGGCTCGCAAAAATCACTAAGCCGGTTCAACGAGAATGCTGGCTTGAAGCTGGATATCAAGACTGCAAACATCGACTCGCTCGAAGCCGTCAAGAGCAAGACGGCTCGCGTCTGTCCGCTGGTTTGCGATCGCGGCTACAAGGTGGAAGGTGAAGCGTGCGTCAAGATTGTGTGTGGTGAAGGGTTCCAGATTGGCGCCGGCAACACGTGCGAGAAAATTCCGTCCAAGAAGCCGATCGCCAAACGGGATGAGCCTCGTCCTGCAAAGCAGGAGCGGATCACGCAGGAGCCCGCCGTAAAGCCTGAGGCCGCGGGGCGTGTCATGTGCGACCAGGGCGGCTGCCGGCCTGTGCCGAGAGGTTGCCAGGTCGTAAGCGGAAGGAGCGGGGGCACCGACGGAAGACTGGTTTGCAATTGAAGGAGCGTGAACCCGGACCGTTCGTTTGCAAAGCTCCAATGCGGATTCGCAAGCGTTCCATGAAACCCTGGCCTCACGTAATTGCGACCTGCATGGAGGAAACGGTGGGCGGCGGCCTGCATTGGTCAATTGTCAAATCCGAGACATGGAGACGACAATGACCAACTTGAAACGACTGAGCGCGGCCGCCCTTATGGTCGCGACTTTGCCGCTCGCCGCGTCAAGCCCAAGTCTTGCCGCCGGTCGCGGACCGGGCTGGTGTACGCCCTCATCTGAAAGTTCCGTTGGGGCGGCAGGCCCTGCAATGAATGGCGGCCAGCTGATGGCCGGCGTTGGCCAGTGCCGGCGCTTGAGCTCGTATGGACCGTATGCCTACAGCACTGGCTATGCGTATGGCCCTAACTATGGCTACGGCTACGAGACACCGGCTTACGTGCCGGATTACTGATCCGGGGCTTACTGATCCGGGGCGTTAGCTACAGGCTCTGCAAGAACGACGACGGCGCGGCCAGGAGCGGTCGCGCCGTCGCTTCCTGGGAAACTAGATCGCCATCTCCTTCCGCAGCGTCTCTTCGATCTCGCCGAGAATCCGCGCAAGCCGGTCCGCCCATTGCCGCTGGCCGGCCTGGTCGCCGATCAGGTCCTGGCGGATTTCGATGCCGGTGTTGAGCAGCCCACGCATCTCGCCATGCACGGGGATGGTGTAGTCGGTCTGATCGCTCACCGCATAGGGCTCGTTGTCGCCGACCACGAGATCGCCCTCGCCGCGCAGGTGCTGCAGTAGCAGCCGCGGCAGCGCGCGATCGCGGTGGTAGAGCGTGCCGATGTGCCAGGGGCGCGCGATGCCCGCATAGACGGGCGTGAAACTGTGCAGCGCGATCAGCACGGTCGGCTGCCTGCGATGCAGCCGCGTGTCGATGATCTCGTTGATGCGGCGGTGATAGGGATCGAAGATTTCGCGCCGGCGGATTTCCGCAGCTTCCGCCGACAGCCCTTCGTTGCCGGGAATGATCGTCGCTTCGCTGATCAACGGGATCGAGCTTGCAACGCCGGGCGGGCGGTTGCAGTCGATCACCAGCCGCGAATAGCGCTGCGCGACCAGATGCGCGTTCATGTGGCCTGACAGCCGCTCGGCGACGCCGGCAATGCCGATGTCCCAGGCGATGTGACGAACCATCTCGCTTTCGGACACGCCGAGATCGCCGAGCGCGCGCGGAATGATCCGGCCATAGTGATCGCAGGTGAAAAGGAAGGGCGAAGAACCACCCTCGTTGAATTCCAGTACCGGCGGAACGTCGGCCTGGCTCAGGAGTAATGCTGTGTCGCCCGCGTCACTCAAAAGATTTACCTCAATTGCCGCCCATCGAATCGACAACGCCAGTCTGGAAATGAGCAGCAATCCCTATAGATTAGCGAGCCCGAAATCACGATGATTGTTTTGCGAAGATGCCGATCCTGACGATCACCCACAAGACCGAATATCGCTATGCTCGTCCGGTGGCGTTCGGCGAGCACCGGATCATGTTGCGGCCGCTGCCGGGGCACGATCTGCACATCCTGGCGCATCGTCTTGTGATCGAGCCCGAGCCAATGCGGCTGCGCTGGATTCACGACGTGTTCGGCAATTCGGTGGCGATCGCAACCTTCGACGAGCGCGCGGACAGGCTGACCTTCACGTCGACCGCCACCGTCGAGCACAATCCGGCGGAAGAGTTCGCGCTGACGCCGGATGATCCCGCCTACTTTTATCCCTTTCTCTATGACGACGAGGAGTATCCGGACCTCACCCAATTCGTGACGCCGCAGTATGGCGATCCGCACGGCGAGCTCTCCGCCTGGGCGCGACAATTCCTCGATGCGGAGGCGCCGACGCCGACGTTCAAGATCCTGAGCGGCATGACGCATGGCATCCGCACGGCGTTCTCCTATGGCGAGCGGCACGAGCAGGGCACGCAGCGTCCGCTCGATACGCTGCGGGTGAGGTCCGGCACCTGCCGCGACTTTGCGCTCCTGATGATCGAGGCGCTGCGCCGGCTCGGCATCGCCGCGCGCTTCGTCTCCGGCTACATCTTCGTGCCCGGCGACAGCGCGCACGACTATGTCGGCGGCGGCAACACGCATGCCTGGGTGCAGGTGTATCTGCCGAGCGCCGGCTGGATCGAGTTCGATCCGACCAACGGCATCGTCGGCAATCGCGATCTCGTGCGCGTCGCGGTCGCGCGCGATCCTCGCCAGGCGATCCC
>DATEJC010000575.1:0-5504 GCA_035278345.1 Bradyrhizobium sp.
AAATAGACGATGGAGTAGTCAGAAAGCCGTGCGCGCTTCAGCGTGGTCTCGCTGGCGTCTGTGCCGAGATGGATGTCATCGGCGGCAACGCCGAGATCCCTGGCGACTGCATTGAGCTCGTCGGCGGTATCCGGCAATTGCGGCAGCGCCTGCGCCAGCCTTGCGCGATCGACGCCGGCGCCGCGCCAGAATTCGGTGTAGGCGATGTTTGCCACGCTGCGCGAGGCGGTCTTCAGCGCTGCGCGCTTCTCGCCCGCGCCTTGCGAAGGATCGAACAGCGGATCGCCAAAGCCGGTCATCGGCTTGAGGTTCTGGTCGCGCCGCGCAAAGGCCCGCAGCGTCTTCAGGCTCGTGACCGACGGCAACACTGACACCGCGTGCCGCTTCAGCAGCCACGCGGCATTGCGATAGCCGTCAAACTTATCGGGGATGGCCATCGCGGGCTTCTCGGTCACCAGCAGATGGAACGGCAGCGCCGTCAGCGCGCCCGAGGGCACGACGAGGAGGCTACGCTTATCCTTGACCAGCGGCTCGACCGGCGAAAGCAGCGTGGCATAGAGCTCGTTGGCGAGCGCGAGATCGAACAGCCCGGTCTTGCCGGAGGCATCACTCGCCTTGGCAATATCGAGCCCGCGGCGGAACGCGGCGATCTTCTCCGACAGCGCATCGGCGCCGACAGGGATCGGCTTCCAGTCAAAACCATCGCGGGTCAGCGCAAAAACGTAGCTTTCCTTCTCGGCGATCGCGAACAGCACCATCGCTTCATCGGCCGAGAGCAGGGACTGCACTTCCTTCGCCGACAGCGGCAGCGGGTTCGACAGCGCCGAATAGTCCGGGAATTCGGCGGAGAGCGCCTTCTGCAATTTCGCGCGCTCACCGGCGATGGCGGAAATGCGCTCGCGGGCGCGCTGCTCGGCTGAGGGATCGCGCTTGGTGCGGTCCTTCGACACTGCAGCCATGATCGACTTGTCGAGCGATTCGGCTTCCGAGCCGAGATCCTGATCGCGCCGCACCAGCTCGGCGAGGCGATCGTTGCCGGCGGCAAGCCGCGCGGCGAGCTTGTTGACGGCGGACGCTGCTGATGATTGTGCGCCGCGCTGGATCACGTTGAGCGCATCGTCCAGCGCCGTGCCTTGCGCCACCAGTTGCTGCCGCTGCGCCTCGTACAGCGCCGGCAGCGCGACGCGCACCTGCGCGCGGCCGCTGACGATCAGCCGCGCCAGCAACGGCAGGGCATCGTTCACACGGCCTTCCAGGCGGAGCAGATTGGCGAGATTGTTGGTCGAGGCCGCCGTCTCCGGATGATCGAGGCCGACCGCGCGCTCGCGGATCGACAGCGCCCGCCGGTAGAGCGGCTCGGCATCGGCGTAGCGGTTCTGCCGCTCGTAGAGATCGGCCATGTTGTTGAGCGAACGCGCCACGTCAGGGTGATCCTGACCCAGCACCTTCTCGCGGATCGCCAGCGAGCGTTTGACGAGCGGCTCGGCTTCGGCGTAGCGGCCCGTCACCTTGACGACCTGGCCGAGATTGTTGAGGAGCGTCGCGACCGCTGGATGCTCCGGACCTCCTGTCTTTTCGTAGATCGCCAGCGCGCGCTTGAACAGCGGCTCGGAATCGCCGTGCCGTCCAAGCTTCTCATAGAGCGTGGCGAGATTGTTCAGGGACCGGCCGGTGTCGGGATGGCTCGGGCCAAGCGATCTTTCGCTGATGATGAGCGCGCGCCGGAACAGCGGCTCGGCATCGGCAAGGCGGTCCTCCCGTTGATAGAGCGCGGCGAGATTGTTCAGCAGCGTCGCCACGTCGGCTGTGTCGAGGCCGCCGGTTTTCTCGAAGATCGCCAGCGCCCGTTTATAGAGCGGCTCTGCCTCGGAGTCCTGTCCCAGCGCGCTATAGGCCTGTCCAAGATTGCTCAACGCGGCGGCGACGTCGCGGTGCACGGGGCCGTGCAGCCTTTCGGCGTCCGCGAGCGTCTTCTGCGCCAGTGTCAGCGCCTGCTGGAATTTCCCGGCGCGTTGCAGCTCGATGACTTTGTTGGTCTGGGCGCTGATGCTTTGCGCCGATGCAGGCGTCACGACGCAGGCACCCGCGGCCATCGCCAGGGCGACCAGCAGACCCGCGTGTCTGGGCGACTTCATACTGCATGGGTCGCGCCGGGCAGCCTGCGCGTTCAACGCCGCCACGGGCTTATTGCCTGGCGCGCGCCTCGCCTGCCAGCCGCACCAGCATCTTGCGCAGTTCCGCGCCGGTCCTGACCCGCTCCGGGAATTCCAGCCGCAAGGTGCGCCCCTCTGCCTGCATGTCCATGCCTTCAGGGTCGCAGCCGGTGCAGCGCCACTCGGCGGCCTCTGCGCCGAGGAGCCTGGTCGCATACAGGTTTATCGCCTCGCGATGATCTTCATTCATATGCGCGACGGCGCTGGCCTCGGCGTCGAGCAGATCGGCCGCGTCGGAAATGTCAGTCAGGAACTGCGCCGGCTTCAGGTCGATGATGCGGCCGAAGCCGGCGACGAGGTGCAGGCCTGACGGAGCGATCGCAAAGAAGGCAAAATCCTTGAAGTCCACGAACCCTTCCGCCGAAGGATGCGCGGCCAGATAGCGGCGCCGCGCCAACGCGGCCGCATCGCCGGAAAGCTCCTGTGCCCGCCCAGCTACCATGATGCGGGCGCCCTCCAGCGGATCGCCGGCGACGCGCTCGTCGAGCATGAGCGAGACCCTGGCGTCAGCGAGGATATTCCTGGTGTGGACCGCGAGCCGCGAGATCAAGAGGATCGGCGCGGCATCGGGATTGGCGGCGACGTTAACCAATGAGCAGTAGGGATCGCCGGTTCCAGCCATCAATGAGGCGAGCGCCCCCTGCCGGCTTCTGCGCAGGAGCGATTTAGCTAATCCAGAAGGGTTAAAATCGGGCGTCGGCTGCATCAGGAATTTCCCGGCATGTTATTGCAATTGGTCTCTTTTTTGGGCTAAACGGGGCACCATATGGGTTGAAACGCAGTTCCCTCGGGATGCGTTTTCGCGGAACTCGGTCACACTTCAGCCCAGCTTGCATTGCTCGTTTGACCGAGTTCGAAAGCTCATTTATGCGGCGGATCGCTGGATTGCGCGCCGTTAAAGCCACTCTCAATACTGAAAGCAGGCTCATGCCCACAATCGCCCTGGTCGATGACGACCGCAACATTCTTACATCCGTGTCGATCGCGCTCGAAGCAGAGGGCTATCGCATCATGACCTATACGGATGGCGCATCGGCGCTTGACGGCTTCCGCACCAGTCAGCCGGATCTCGCCATCCTCGACATCAAGATGCCGCGCATGGACGGCATGGAAACGCTGCGCCGGCTGCGGCAGAAATCCGACCTGCCGGTGATCTTCCTGACTTCCAAGGATGAAGAGATCGACGAATTGTTCGGCCTCAAGATGGGCGCCGACGATTTCATCCGCAAGCCGTTCTCGCAGCGCCTGCTGGTGGAGCGCGTCAAGGCTGTGCTTCGTCGCTCGCAGCCGAAGGACCCGACCGCAGCTCCCAAGGAGCCCGATGCGCGCGCACTCGACCGTGGCCTGCTTCGCATGGATCCGGAGCGCCACACCTGCACCTGGAAGAACGAGCCGGTCACGCTGACCGTCACCGAATTCCTGATCCTGCAGGCGCTCGCCACCCGCCCCGGCGTGGTCAAGAGCCGCAATGCACTGATGGATGCGGCCTATGACGACCAGGTCTATGTCGACGACCGCACCATCGACAGCCACATCAAGCGGCTGCGCAAGAAGTTCAAGATGGTCGACGACGATTTCGAGATGATCGAGACGCTGTACGGGGTCGGCTATCGTTTCAAGGAAACCTGACACGCGTCTGGCGCGTGCTTGTACCGACTGACATGAGCCGCGCATCCGGGGTAAGGTGCGTGGGCCAATTGCATCACGGGACCAGAACAATAACCGGCAGTTTTGCCAGTGCTTGATCGAACGCCGCCCCAACCGGGTCTGCATGCCGAGGACGCTGCGCCGTCGCTCGATCGAGAGACGTCTGCCGTACAGACGACCTCCGTCCTGAGCGGCTGGCAGCGGCCGCTGGACTGGCTGCAGCGCGCCTGGCAGTACTTCTTTTCGCTGTCCTTCTCGAGCCTCACCCGGCGCATCGTCTCGCTCAATCTGGCGGGCCTCGTCGCGCTGGTGGCGAGCATCCTTTACCTCTCGCAGTTCCGCGCCGGCCTGATCGAGGCCCGCGCCCAGAGCTTGCTGGTGCAGGCCGAGATCATCGCGGTGGCGATCGCGGCCTCGGCGACGGTCGAGACCAATACGCAGACCGTCGATGTCGACAAGCTGCTCGACCTCAAGCCCGGCGAGAGCATGGGCATCCCCGACGAATATTCCGACTTCCCGATCAACCCCGAGCGCGTCGCGCCGATCCTGCGCCGGCTGGTCACGCCGACCAAGACTCGCGCCCGCATCTACGACCGCGACGGCGGGCTGATCGTCGACAGCCGCAATTTGTTCGGTCGCGGCGATGTGCTGCGCATTGAGCTCGGGCCGCCATCCAGCGACAAGCCCAATATCTTCGATCGCAGCCTGATCGCAGTCCGCACCTGGCTCAACCGGGGTGACCTGCCGACCTATCGCGAGCTCGACAACGGCAAGGGCTATTCCGAAGTCGCCCATTCGCTGGAAGGCCAGAAGAGCAGCGCGGTGCGCGTCACCGAACGTGGCGCCGTCATCGTCTCGGTCGCCGTTCCCGTGCAGCGTTTCCGTGCGGTGCATGGTGCACTGCTGCTGTCGACGCAGGGCGACGACATCGACCAGATGGTGACCAATGAGCGGCTCGCGATTTTGAAGGTCGGCGGCGTGGCGTCCGCCGTCATGATCATGCTGTCGCTGCTGCTTGCCAGCACCATCGCAGGTCCCGTGCGGCGGCTGGCTGACAGTGCCGAGCGCGTCCGCCGCCGCATCCGCACCCGCGTGGAAATCCCCGATTTCACCCGCCGCCGCGACGAAATCGGGCATCTGTCCGGCGCGCTGCGCGACATGACGGATGCGCTTTATAACCGCATCGAGGCGATCGAGATGTTCGCTGCCGATGTCGCCCATGAGCTGAAGAATCCGCTGACCTCGATGCGCTCGGCGGTAGAGACGCTGCCGCTGGCGCGCAGCGAAGCCAGCCGCGCACGGCTGCTTGAGGTGATCGAGCATGACGTCAAGCGGCTCGATCGCCTGATCTCCGACATTTCCGATGCGAGCCGCCTCGATGCCGAGCTGCAGCGGCAGGACATGACGCTGGTCGACATGCGCCGCCTGCTGACGACGCTTGCTTCCGTCGCCAACGAAACCAGGCTTGGCCATGACGTTGCCGTCGAAATCCGCTTCGAGGGGCGCGGCTCATCGGACACCTTTGCCGTGCCCGGCCATGACTCGCGGCTGGGGCAGGTGATCTCGAACCTGCTGTCCAATGCGCAGTCGTTTTCCGAGCCGGGCAAGAAGGTGCGCATCATCTGCCGCCGCGTCCGCTCCGAG
>DATEJC010000576.1:0-4417 GCA_035278345.1 Bradyrhizobium sp.
TCCGGGTTCGGACAGCAGGATCGCAACCTGCAGCGGGAACACGTGCTCGCCGTAGAGGTCCTGATGCAGGCAATTGAAGTCGCCGGCTTCATATTGCAGCAGCAGCGGCGTCGGCCGCGTCTGCCCGGCGTCGTGGCAGCGCTTCAGGAATGCGGCATGCGAAGCCGGATAGCTGATGTCGATGCCCATCGCCTGGTTCCAGCGATTGGCAAGGCCGACGAGCCGCGCATAGAGCGCCGGGCGTAGTTCGGCGATCAACTCGGGCAGCGGATAGGAGAAGTACTTGTATTCGCCGCGGCCAAAGCCGTGGCGGCCCATCACGATGCGGCTGCGGAAATGGCTGTCGTCCGGATACATCGCGGCGAGCGCGGCACATTCGTCCGGCGTGAGTAGGCTCTTCAGCAGGGCGCAGCCCTGCGCGTCGAGCTCGGCGGTTGCCTGCGCCCAGTCGATGGCATCGACGCGGGCGGCGATATCGGGGGCAGATTGGTGTTTTCTGGCGGTTGCTTTCATGGCCGGGAATCTCGCAAAGGCCACAGGTTTCTTCCACCCGATTTCCGCTAACCCCGCACCGGGAGCACGATCACGTCATAGGCGTGGGTGAGCTTGCGCTTCAGCACGGGGTCTTCCAGCTCGTATTCGAAACGGACGGAAGGCCGAATGCCACCCTTGGCCGCAAATGTGCCGCCGAACATGGCGCAGCCGTCGGGGAAACCTGACTTGCCGAAACCGCGGTCGATCAGTTCCTTCACCGGCAGCATCGCGTCGAGCGTTCCTTCCTGGTACAGCGTGCGCTGGCCGTCGAACCAGGCCCAGGAACGCAGGATCATCTGATCCCAATGGCCGATGACCTCTTCAAGTTCCCACAGCACCGGCGACATCGGCTTGTCGCACATCTGCTTGGAGACCGTGACGCTGTAGGCTTCAACCTTGCGATCGGTGTGATCGGAACCGAGGCCGACGAAGATGCGGCCCTGCCAGCCGATCAGGACGAACTCAACCTCGCCCGACGAGTCGCCGCCACAGACCTCGATCACGTCGGACGTGGTCAGCCGCCGCGACGAGCAGCGGTAATAGATCGGCGTGGTCGCCGGGCGGGCGATGCCAATAGCTTCCAGCTCGGCGATGTGCTTGTCGCGCGCCACCGGGTCACGGCCGGTCCAGCCGGCGATAACAGTCTGGTCGATCGACATCGTCAGCGGCGTCAGCATGCCGCGATCGAGCACGTTGAAGGTCAGGTCATACACGGATCGTGCCCTCCATCGCGGCGGCCAGTTCGAAGACGCGGCGGTCGGAGCCGCCGGTCGCTGCAATCATGAAGCCGACGGGCACCTCGCCCTCGCGATGCGCCGGCAGCGAGATGGCGCAGCCATCGATCATGTTGATCAGCGTGCAGTTGCGCAAGCTACGCAGGTTCGCGGTGGCAAAGGCCTTGTCGTCGGCGAGATCGGCGATGCGCGGCGGCGTATTCGCCGTGGTCGGCAACACCAGCGCATCATATGGCGCCAGCCGCATCGCAATGTGCGCGACCAGCGAACGGCGCGCGTTGAGCAAATCGATGTAATCGGCCGCGGTGAGGCCCTCCCCGCGCATGATGCGCACGTAGACCCTGGGATCGTAAGCGTTGCCTTTGCTCGTGATCAGGAAGCGGTGCCAGGCATAACTCTCCGCTGCGGAGAAACCGCCCTTGCTATTCATCATCCCGACGTCGAGAAATTCCGGAACCTCGATATGCTCGATAAGCGCGCCCGCCTTCGACAAGGTCTGCAGCACGCGATCAAATGTCTTTGCGACGGCATCGTCGAGCTCGTCGAGCGCCATCGTGGTCGGCACCGCAAGTCGCATGCCCCTGATCGGGCGCGGCTGCATCGGTGCGGCGGGCTCGGCGGCGAGCACCGCATCCAGCGCCGCACAGCAGGCGACCGAATTGGCGAGCGGCCCAAAGCTGTCGAGCGAGGATGACAGCGGCACGCCGCCCTCGAGCGGAACGCGGCGCTGCGTCGGCTTGTAGCCGACAATGCCGTTATAGGCCGCTGGAATGCGACAGGAGCCGCCGGTGTCGGTGCCGAGGGCGCCAAAAGCCATGCCGTCGGCAATCGAGACCGCCGCGCCCGAGGATGAGCCGCCGGGCACGTGGCCGACGCTACGCTGCCAAGTGCCCTTTGGTGTGCCGTAATGCGGATTGATGCCGATGCCGGAATAGGCGAACTCGGTCATGTTGGTGCGACCCATCACGACAAAGCCCGCCGCACGCAGCCGCGCCACGACGGGCGCATCGGCTTCCGCCGGCGGGGAATCTTCCAGCGCGCGGGAGCCCGCGCGCGTTACCTGCCCCTTGATGTCGAACAAGTCCTTGATCGAGACGGGAATGCCGGCATACGGCGACGGCGCAGCGTTGGCCTTGCGCAGCCGATCCATCGCGTCGGCAGCGTTCAGCGCGGCGTCCTTGTCGACGTGAATAAAGACGCGCTGCCCCTCACCGGCGGGATCGGCGATCCGCCCCAGGCACTCCTCGACCAGTTTTCGCGCCGAGGTGCGTCCATTCGCGAGATCGTCGGCCAGCGCAGCAAGCGTCTTGTTCGGCATTTTTCCCATCCCCTCGCGATCAGGCGATTTTTCGTACAGCGAAATGGCGCGCACACTAACGCGACGGCGCGTTGGCATACAAGCGCTTCGGCTCGCGGCATACGGCCATGCGCAGGCGCTGGTGGACCGTTGACGCCGAATGGTCAATTGTCGCATCAGGATCGCAACAAAACGGGCGCGTGCCCGTTCCAGGGAGGATTCCGAGAGATGGCCGAACCCGCGCGCGCCAAACCGAAACCGACGCCGGAGACCCAGCATTTCTGGGACGGCACCAAGGCCGGCGAACTGCGCCTGCAGCGTTGCGATGCCTGCGCCAACGTCTACTTCCCGCCGCGGCCGTTCTGCCCTTCCTGCGCCTCGCGCAAGGTCACCGCGTTCAAGGCCAGCGGCAAGGGCAAGCTCTACTCTTACGTCATCAATCATCGCCCTGCCGCGCCCGGCTTCACCCCGCCCTATGCCATTGCCGTCGTCGAGCTCGACGAGGGTCCGCGCATGATGAGCAACATCGTCGATTGCCCGCAGACGCCGGAGGCGCTCGTGCTCGACATGAAGCTGGAAGTCGCGTTCGAAAAGCTCGACGACAAGATCACCCTTCCCATGTTCCGTCCGGCGAAGGGGTAAGCAGCCATGCGCAGAAACCAGGTTGCCGTCGTCGGCGCGGCCGAGACCACCGAACTCGGCGTCATCCCCAACATGTCGCAGATCCAGCTGCATGCGGACGCGGCACTGAACGCAATCGCCGATGCCGGCTTGAAGCTCTCCGACATCGACGGCTTTGCCACCGCGGTCGAAAGCCCGCAGCAGGTCTGCCACTATCTCGGCATCAAGCCGACCTGGGTCGACGGCACCTCGGTCGGCGGCTGTTCCTTCATGCTGCATGTCCGGCATGCCGCGGCGGCGATCGAAGCCGGTCTGTGCAAGACCGTGCTGATCACCCATGCCGAGAGCGGCAAGTCGATGATCGGCAAGGCGCCGCGTTCGATCCCCGCCGACAGTTTGCAGGGCCAGTTCGAGGCACCGTTCGGCGTGTACGGGCCGCCCAGCATGTTCCTGATTCCCGTGCTGCGTTTCATGAAAACGTATGGCGTTACGCACGAGCAGCTTGCCAGCGTCGCCGTCGTGCAGAGGGAATGGGCCGCGAAGAATCCGCGCGCCATGATGAAGGACCCGATTACGGTCGCCGATGTCCTCAATTCGCGGATGATCGCCTATCCGTTCCGCCTCCTTCAGTGCTGCCTCGTGACCGATGGCGGCGGCGCGCTGATCCTGACTTCGGCCGACCGCGCCAGGGACTTTCCGCGCAAGCCAGTTTACATCCTCGGTACCGGCGAAAGCGTGGAGACGCCGATGGTAAGCCAGATGGAGACCTTCAACTCCTCGCGCGCCTTCAAGGTCGCCGGCCCCCTCGCCTTCAAGGAAGCCGGCATCGCCCACAAGGACGTCAACCATCTCATGATCTACGACGCCTTTGCGCACCTGCCGCTCTACGGCCTCGGCGACCTCGGCTTCATGCCTTATGAAGAGACCGGCAAGTTCATCGCCGACGGCAACACACGGCCCGACGGGAAGCTGCCGCTCAACACCAATGGCGGCGGCCTCTCCTATATGCACTCCGGCATGTACGGCATGTACGCGCTGCAGGAGAGCGTCCGCCAGATGCGCGGCATCGCGCCGGCGCAGGTCAAGGACGCAAAAATCTCCGTCTGTCACGGCGTCGGCGGCATGTTCGCCGCATCCGGCACCATCATTTTCACCAACGAGAAGTAATCGCAAACACGAGAGCACCATGGCAAATACCAAATCACTCGACGGCAAAGTCATCATCGTCACC